>CAYVQA010000080.1:0-4787 GCA_964453965.1 uncultured Staphylococcaceae bacterium | reverse complement strand
TCCACCATATATTTCACTACCTTGATAAACAAAGCCTAAACCTTTTAAATAGTTTACGAATTGTTCCATTGAAATGTCTTTCATTTTGTCACCTCTATAAAGGCGAAATTCCGCCATTTTATTTACCACTTATTATATTATTTTTATAGAATTTTTGCAACATAAATGCTCATATAAATTTTAAAAAACTTGCCAATATTTTTAGCAAGTTAATTAGAATATAAGTTATCGATTTTTGTTAACAATTTGTCTAAGTAGTTTAATGATAAAAACAAATGAGGGTGACAGAATACTTATAACAATAAATTCAATAATGAAATTTGTAACAATCTTTAAATTTAAAAAATATCCAAGTGCATTTGTTCCGCCAGACAATTCTTTTAATGTGTTATAAAAGAATATTATACAACCTAGTTCAAATAATGCAGTATTTACAACCGGACAAACAAGTGCAGAAGTTACAATTGCAATTTTTTCGTTATATTTTGATAATTTTTTATATAAAATTCCTGTCACAAATCCAGCAATAGTTGATTTTACTATACATACAACTATCGTCGCAAAAGGATTAATAACCCAAAACGAATGCGAATCAAGCAATAATACAACAATTCCCATCACAAAACCTAGAAATCCACCAATTATTGGCCCAAAAAATATTGCACCAATAATAATTGGAATTAAGGCAAGCGTAATACTAAATTCACCAATTCGTATATTTGTTGAAAATGCTTGTAATACAACAACCATCGCCGTTAATAAAGCACATGCAACAATTTTAAAAATTAAATTGTGGTTTTTATTTGTAGAAAACCCCTCTTCTAATTCAAAATCATTATCCTCTAATTCAAAATTATTATCTTCATCAAAAATATTATGAGTATCTTTTCTTTTCATGAATAAAATCTCCTTTTTTATTTATTTTTTATTATTTATTAATCGATAAATTCGAATTCATAATCTAAGATTCTAACAGTTTCTCCGTCTTTAACTCCCAATTTGCGAAGTTCATCATCAACGCCTAGTTCACGTAGTTTCTTAGAAAAAATTCGAATACTTGTATCTTTTGTAAAATCAGTTCTTTCAAACAACAATTTTACAACAGGGCCACTTACATTATATACACCATCGTCATCTTTGTTGATTGTAAATGGCGCTTCTACTTTTTTATAATTATATTCGACTACTTCTTCAAGTTTATTGTCAAACAACATTTGATCACCTACTTGTTCTAAAGTATCGGCTATTTTATATAAAAGTTGATTTAAATTTTCTTTTGTTACAGCTGATATTGAAATTATTTCTTGTTCATTAAAATGTTTTTTAAATTCAATTAAGTTTTCTTTTGATGCATCTAAATCCATTTTGTTTGCGACAATAATTTCAGGGCGTTTTAAAAGATTTTGATTAAACTCTTTCAATTCATTACGAATTTTTAAATAGTCTTCATAAGGATCACGTCCTTCTTGCCCACTCATATCAACGATATGTACGATAACTTTCGTTCTTTCAATATGTTTTAAAAATTCAATTCCTAATCCAGCTCCTAAATGAGCACCTTCAATTAAACCAGGTAAATCAGCCATAATAAAACTTCTACCATCAGGCACTCCTACAACTCCTAAATTAGGATGAAGAGTCGTAAAATGATATGAAGCAATTTTGGGTTTTGCAGCTGAAACAACAGAAATTAAAGTACTTTTACCAACTGATGGAAAGCCAACCAATCCTACATCAGCTAATACTTTTAATTCAAGTTGTAAATTATATTCTTCACCTGGAAAACCTTTTTCACAAAAATCTGGAGCAGGATGACGTGAGTTTGCAAAAAATGAATTGCCTCGTCCTCCTCTACCGCCTTTAGCAATGATTTTTTCTTCATTTGCTTTAGTAATATCAGCTAATACTTTTCCTGTATCTGCATCATACACAACCGTTCCAATTGGAACTTTTACGTATATATCTTCAGCATCTTTTCCATACATATCGCGTCCCATAGCATTTTGACCATTTTCAGCTTTTATAATCCGACGATATCTAAAATCGAGTAATGTTGTTAAACCACTTTCACCGACAAAAATAATATCACCGCCGCGTCCACCTTTTCCGCCATCTGGGCCACCACGAGAAACATATTTTTCACGTCTGAATGATACAACTCCGTCTCCGCCTTTGCCAGCTTTAACGCTTATTTTTGCACTATCAACGAACATATATTTATTTTCCGCCTTTCTTTTTTACTTAAAAAAAGCACTTTTAAAAAGTGCCTAATCTTAAAACAATTATTCTGCAGGATAAACTGAAGCTTGTTTTTTGTTTTTTCCAACAGTTTCGAATTTAACAATACCATCAATCATACAGAATAAAGTATCATCTTTTCCACGACCAACGTTGTTTCCTGGATGAACTTTAGTTCCTCTTTGACGATAAATAATTGAACCTGCAGTGGCATATTGACCATCTGATAATTTTGCTCCTAATCTCTTTGAATGAGAATCACGGCCGTTCTTTGTTGAACCAACACCTTTTTTAGACGCAAAAAATTGTAAACTAAATCTAATCACAAAGAGCCACCTCCTATTTATTTATTATAACTTTGAGATTTTTGGGATATTCTAACTCGATATTAGTTAAAACATCAATTAAATTTTGAATAATCATTGCAAGAAATGTTGTTCTTTCACTTGCAATAAAATCATAATTTATACTACATTTGATTAAACCTTTTTTTTCATCTTGAAATAATTCATAATGTTCAGGATACATTTTATCTAACAAATTAATTGTCGAGAAAACAGCAGTGCTAATGCCGCTACAAACAATGTCACTCCCACTTTCACTATATCCAGAATGACCATTTATTTCAAAACCTAAAAAGGATTCATTTTTAAAATTAAATGTTGCTTTCGTCATTCTTAAGCTTCAATATTAGTTATAACAACTTTAGTATAAGCTTGGCGATGACCTTGTTTTTTACGATAGTTCTTTTTTGCTTTCATTTTGAAAACAATGATCTTTTTGCCACGACCTTGTTTTGCGATTGTTCCAGTTACTTTAGCACCTTCAACAAGTGGAGTACCCACTTTATCACCAGCCATTAAAACTGAATCAAAAACAACTTCTGAACCTTCTTCGCCTTCAAGTTTTTCAACGAATACTTCGTCTCCTACTTTAGCACGATATTGTTTTCCGCCAGTTGTAAAAATTGCATACATTATACAGCACCTCCTCATATATTTTTTTAAGACACGCCTATAAGGTGAGAAAATTCTTCTTAACAACCTTTCTTGTGCGGTAGCCTCTATGTAGCGCTATTATTATACCAAATTTAACAAAAAATTGCAAATGATTTGAACAAGGATATTTTTAAAAAAATTAATAAAACCTCCCAACCATACAAAGTTAGGAGGTTTATTTACCATAATTTTTAGATAACTAAATAATAGAATTATAATTAATTTTCTTATTTGTTATGTTTAATAGCAGCTTGTGCAGCAGCTAAACGTGCAACTGGAACACGGAATGGAGAACATGAAACATAATCAAGTCCTGCAGTGTGGTAGAATTCAATTGATTTAGGATCTCCACCAGTTTCACCACAAACACCTACATGTAATTCAGGTCTTGTAGCGCGGCCTTGTTTAACTGATAATTCAACAAGTTTTCCAACACCGTTTTGATCTAATGTCTTGAATGGATCTTCTTCTAAAATCTTGTTTTCATAATATGAAGGTAAGAATTTAGCAGCATCATCACGTGAGAAGCCAAATGTCATTTGTGTTAAGTCATTTGTTCCAAATGAGAAGAATTCAGCTTCTTTAGCGATTTCATCAGAAAGTAATGCAGCTCTTGGAATTTCAATCATTGTACCTACATGATAAGTCATATTTAATCCTGATTCAGCGATTAATTTATCTGCAGTAGTTGTAATGATATTTTTAACATATTTTAATTCTTTAACTTCAAGTACAAGTGGTACCATAATTTCAGGAGTTACCATATTACCAGTTCTCTTAGAAACGTTAATTGCTGCTTTAATAATAGCAGTAGTTTGCATTTCACAAATTTCTGGATATGTAACAGCTAAACGACATCCACGGTGACCCATCATTGGGTTAGCTTCATGAAGTTCAGCAATACGATCTTTAACTTGTGCTACTGATTTGCCAATAGCATTAGCTAATTCTTCGATTAATTTATCTTCTTGTGGTAAGAATTCGTGTAGAGGTGGGTCTAATAGACGAACATTTACATTCATTCCATCCATAATTTCATATAAATCTTCGAAGTCTTTTTGTTGCATTGGTTCAAGTTCATTTAATGCAGCAACACGGTCTTTAACATCGTCAGCAAGGATCATTTTACGCATTGAGAAAATTCTGTCTTTATCAAAGAACATATGTTCAGTACGACATAGACCAATACCTTCAGCACCAAATGCTAATGCTTGTTTTGCATCACGAGGATTATCAGCATTTGTACGAACTTTTAATGTACGGTTTTCATCAACCCATTTCATTAATCTTCCAAAATATCCAGAAGTTAAATCAGGGTTAACAGTTTTGATGCTTCCAAGGTAAATGTTACCAGTTGAACCATCAATTGAGAAAGTATCTTGGTCAGTATAAACAGTTCCATTGATTGTAACTGTTCTTGCTTCTTCATCGATAACTGCTTGTGAGCATCCGCAAACGCAGCATTTACCCATACCACGAGCAACTACGGCAGCATGTGAAGTCATACCACCACGCATTGTTAGAATTGCTTCAGAAGCAACCATACCAACG
>CAYVQA010000079.1:0-4836 GCA_964453965.1 uncultured Staphylococcaceae bacterium | reverse complement strand
TTAAATTTATTATTAGTGTTAAAGCCAAATAATAATTTATATTTATTAACTAATATAATATTATTATTTACTTTCATTCCCTCAATTGATATTTTCTTCATCTGTCCTCCTATAAAACTATCATTGGATCAACTGTAATTACCTTTTCTTGATTACTCTTACCGCCAATAATAATAATTGAATTATTATATTGTTTTTCTGTCATTAACATTATTCTGATGTAACCTTTAGATGGAGTGTTTTTTCTTAATATATTTATGTGATTAACTGCCGCATCTCTATTGTTGAAAATCTTACAATATACTGAAAATTGAATCATCATATAACCATTTTTTATTAAGTATTTGCGGTATTCAGCATATATTCTTTTATCTGTTTTACTTACCATCGGTAAATCAAAAAATAAAATCACTCTCATAAAATCATATGTCATAATTAGAAATTAGTGGTATTTCAATTTTTTCAATTTCTTGTGTATCTATTTTTTCTAATATAGAAGATACATATAAATTGATTACATTAAAAAATGTATTTTTTTGATTGTTGTATTTCATATTTTTAGTAGTAAGTTTTATTATGTTCATTCTATCATCTCTAGAGAAATATTCTTTATTCATCATATTATTATAAACATAATTATCAACAATTGGTCTAAATACTTCTATTATATCATCACTTAAATTAAATTGATTATCTATTCCTCTGTGAAATATGCCTAGTGTAGTATTTAATCCTTTTGATATCAACACTTTTGATATTTGTGTTCTTAATATTGTATATCCATAATTAAGTGATGCGTTTATAATGTCATCGCCAAACCTAATAAAATTAGGCCCGAAAAGCTCCCTAAAATACATTTTTGCGGCTAAACCTTCTCTGTTTGTTACATCTCCATCTAAAACTTGATCCATAAATTGTTTTAATTTATTTATTACCTCAATATTCTTTTTATTTAAAATTAACACTTGCATTTGATTTTGAATTTTTCCTTTTATTATTTGTTTATGCAACTTATCTTTTAACGCACTCGTCCATTCTAATTGTTTCTTTAAAACTAATGGAGATTGTGCATAACCAGATATAGGATTTACAAAAGCAATTGGCAAATGTTCAAGTCCACATATTATCAAATTTATTTTATTTTCTGCACATTTAATTAAAAAATTAGTAGTTAAATTTGTTTTATAGTTATCGATTATAAGTGTGTGTATGTCTTTATATGGAATAAGTATGTCATCACTTGAACGTCTAATTTTGACATTATCCAAATAACTACTCACATTATCACTTTCTTCGATATATACTATTCTCCAACCCATATTTATAAAAAAAGAGCCTCTCTAAAAGAGAGACTCGATTTCGGGACAGAGTCACAAGTGACTGAGCCCTTGTTTTGCTAGATCCTCACAAATCTTTGCTATGTAAACACTCTTGCTACTAAGTGCACTAGTATTATAACATATTAAAAATACAAATGCAAGTGTTTATCTCTATTTTTTATCATTTTGTTGCCAATTACATCAGTTTCTATTTTAGATATATTAGATATTTTTTTGCCTATTGTAAACTTTAAGCGCTCTTTATCTGGATCTTTTTCACAATATATAGGTTTAACTTCAATAACATTTTTGGCATCGGAATTGGTCGCAACAAATCTATATCTAGCAGTCCCTTCGTCAGCTTTGGTAATTTCTAGATAGTCATTTCTATATAAAGAAAATAAGAACTTATCCTCATCAGTAATTTTTTTAATCTCTTTTAGTTTTTTATACTTTTCATCAGTAATATGATATCCATTTTTATATGGTGTTATGTCCGCAAAAGTCACTGTTAAAAATTTATACAAGCCATTTTTGTCAATATAAAAATCTGTTCTAAATGGTGTCACTTGTAACAGAACTACTTTTTTATCATTTGGTAAATTCTTATATTTTTGACTTATATTTAAATGGTTTCCTAATTTTTCTTGATAATAACGAATTGATTTTATAATTGGTCCATTGCCATTTTTTGATTTTTTTCTAATATAATCTAGTCCATTCTCTTCACAATAAATTTTAAATGGGCTTTGCTTACTAGTATAGATAGTATTGTTAGCTATTTTTACTAATAAGTTAAATGTTTCTGGATCAACTTTGTACATTGGAAATTTACTCCAATTTTTTTGTTCTTTTATCGCATCCGCAAACTTAGCACCATCTTCACCATATATATCTTTGTATTTTGATATACGCCAGTATTCATCATTTATTTTCTTAGCTGAATAGATTGTTTCATCAGTAAATTGTCTATTTGGCTTTTTATCTACTTTATGCGATATTTTTATGTCATCGTTATATGTTGTTAATTCGCATAGTTCTTTTAGTTTTCTTGTGAAATTATCATCTTTGTCACTAAACAAAGAGAAGTCATTTTCATAAGTTATTTCGCCAGTGTCTTCATTTATTTTTTCTGTGTATTTGAAGCCAAATTGCATCAACTCATTGATGTAATTAAATTTTCTACTATATGCTATTATTAGTGCGTCTACCATATGATGATAATAATTGTCTCTTGATTTGTTAAGTTTTCGGCTTTGTCTAAAAAGAGATGTTATTCTACCACGAATAGTAAATACTTTTGTTTGAATATCATTTTCTTTAAAGTAATCTTTTAAAAGATTTAATACCACTCTTGATGCATATCTTGTATCTACTAAGTTTCTTTCAATGAAATTTTTTCTAACTTCTATTTTTGTTATATCATCTTTTCTTAAAAGATTCATTAGTTTATTTCTTGTTATTTTGTTGTTTTTATATAGTTGCATTACATATTCAGTATATTCATCTTCTGTCCAGCCTTTTGCGTCTCCACTTGCAAAATATTGGTGTGGTGTTCTTTTTCTTTTTGCTTGATTCTCTGATCTTAATACTAGTACTCTATTATTTAATGAATTATCTAATGATATTGAAAGAGGTACAATATGATCTATTTCATATGCGCTTGGATCACGAATTAGTAAATCTAAATCTATCTTTTTCCCACTATATAGGCATCTACCATCTTGTTCATTGTATAATCTAATTTTTGTTACTAATTGTGGCGTTGATTTAATTATTTTGTCCGCATTGAAGCCTATTACTTCTTCAGCTTGTTCTTTCATCATCCTGCCGACTTTATTCATTTGTTCAATGCTCTTTTTTTCTTCAGTTGAATTTCTATCTCTAGCCATCTCAATAACAATACTATCTAGTTCACCATATTTTTTGATAACCGCATTTATTACTTTTATCGTCTCATTATGAACGCGTTTCGCTACGGGTGAATATATTTCATCTGCCATTGATGGTATTACTTTTCTACCTTTTAGATGAAGATTCTTTTCACTATTTAGATTTAGTTTTGTTAATATTTGCATTTGATTGTCTGAGGTTTCCCATAAATCAGGTAACATAGCATTAATAGCTTTGTACGACAATGAATGATATTCAGAAACACCAGTAATACTTACTAATCCATTTATCACTTCTTCATTAAATATGTTATTATTATCACTATTTATTTTTCTAATTTCTTTTTCTCTTTTATCTATATTTTTATACTTAGTTAAGGCCTCAATTATATCATCAACAATTGTAATGTTTGATAAATTAAACATATTTTCCACTTTGTTGTTTTTAAGTGCTGTTAGAATTTTTTGATATCCTTTGAATTCTGTAATTACTGGCTTTTCACCATTTCTTCTAAATCCGTTTATATTTACTTCTTCCACGCCAAAGTATTTACAAAGTTTATCTGGTGTTATTTTTCCATTAGGTAGTATATATTTATTTACTATCTCCTTTTTTTGTTCCGGTAAAACTTCTTCTCCATCAATTGTTAAATTATTTAAATCATTTAAAAAATTAAATAAGTCAGCTGTAAAAGACATTTTTGGGGCTCTTAATTCATTTGGATAAATTGAACATTTACCACGCATTTTATCAATTAAACTAGCTATTTCTTCGATTTCGCCATTTTCTTTTGGAATAAATCTACCATAAATAGTTGGTGAGTCATAACTACCTGGTCCGTCCGCAAAATCTCTTTTTCTAAATGCAATTTCAATTATTTTTTTACTAACATTTTCAGGAAGTCCTTGAACAGCTAAAATTGCTTCTAATTCTTTTTTATAAGAGTCACTCTTATAGACATTATTTGTTCCTCTTATCTTACCTTCATTTTTTAATATTTCATATTGCTGTTCACAAATCATCAAATGATTTTTTCTTAGTTCTGATTCATTTTTAGTTATTGTGTCTTTGGCTTTACCATTTTCTTTTTCTTTGGCTTCATCATCTTCAACTATTTCGTATGATATTCCTCTTTTTTTCGCAATATTTATTATAACAGAAACTAGCTCTTGATTGGTTAGTTTTTCTTTTAGTCCTTTACATCTTAATTCATATACATTATTTAAAGGAGTATAATCATCTTGTAAGATGCCTTCTTTTTTAAGTAATCTTTTAAGTTCTATTATTCTTTGTTGTTTCCGTCTTTTAAGCCTTCTTGAAGATCTTTTGTCTCTTCTTTTAGCGTTATCTTCAGCTGTTCCCTCTTTGAAAATTCTAACTCCTTTATCAACTATCTCACCACTATCTTTATCAATAATACCCCATCCAACTGATGTTATACCCATATCTAGTCCTAATACTAATTTTGCCATAATTTTTCTCCTAAACCAATTATCTGACTTAATTATATCATATGTAGCATTTTTTTGAAACCGTTTTACAAATATTTTCAATTTGCAATCTTTTAACCTTTTGAAAAAAGAAAATCATTAAAAAATTGTGATTTTTTATAACATATCTTGTC
>CAYVQA010000078.1:0-4990 GCA_964453965.1 uncultured Staphylococcaceae bacterium | reverse complement strand
ACTTATCAGTTCTTCAACTGAGACGGATTTTGTTTCCTCGCTTTCCAACAGATTATAGTAATCATATGGCAAAAGCGTCTTTACTTTTTTAGGGTCTTTTTTTATCGCCGCAAGACGTGAAGCAAGTCGATACTCGCCTATATCGTCACCGAGTTCTGGGCATCTCTGATTTGTTTCATAGAAATCGGATATTTCTTGAAAACTATCAATTAGCCTACTGTCCTGTGATGATACGGGAGCGGTTTTTGGTTCGTCAACGGTAAGTAATCCCAAGAGATCGCTTTCAAATATTTCTGATAGTTTGTCTTTCTTTGTTTTCTCATCCATTCTTCTGATCCCTCTTTAATTGACGCAGGTATATAAGAGCTTCAGCAAGGCGTCTTTCAGTAGGATCAAGCGCATCCAGTGAAGGTTGCCGCCGCGTTATCTTGACAAACTCATTGATTTTCGGCCATAGATATATTGCCTCGTCATCTGTCATATTAACCTTAAATGCGGCGATACACTCCTGGATAGATTTAAGAACCTTCGGAGTGATAGACTTGGAGATTACTTCAAACGCCTGCTGGAACGGATTGATGGAGTCGATGAGATCAATATTAAGTTCATCGAGGTTTACGAACTTGCCGCTCATGTCAATAAACCTGCGATTACCATCCGTTTTAACATTTGAACCGCGAAGCACCATATCTGCAACTAAATGCTCACGTACTTCTTCAACCTCATCCTCTGACAGATGAGGATATTTTGTCATGATTATTTTCGGAATCATGATTTTGTTGATTACTTCTGGATCGACCACGCCGCTTACTGCCTTTGCAATTTGCGGGTCTTGCAGGATGTTGGCTTTAAGGTCGGTGAGGTCGGAGTCAAGAATATTCTTAACATTCTGCGTTGAGGGCTGCCGCATTCCTCCGACACGAATAGTCCGCGCATCATCTGCTTTATCCTCATCGGAACCTTCCGGCGGCTTCGGTTTAAAATTAAAGTTCGGGGCAAGCACCTGCTCCATAAGGAGAGAAGCAGTAATGGCTTTCAACATATTGTTTACGGATTCAACCACTTCCTCACTTTCGGCATCCGGCTCTGCAATCAGATTTGTAAACTGAGCATGAGTTTTATTCTCACTGTCGCGGGTGCAGCGTCCAATTATCTGTATGATTTCCGTCAAGGACCCGCGGTATCCTACCGTGAGTGCGTGTTCGCAGAAAGGCCAATCAAATCCCTCTTTCGCCATGCCGAGAGCTATGATGAGATCAACGTCATCCACATCTGTAACGTTGCGTAAGTATTCTACGACCCTTTCTCTTTCCGCGGCGTTATCATTTACCAAATCTGCGACCTTGATAATTTTACCGTCTGATCTTCGTGAAACAAATATGATATTTGTTTCAGAATCCACATGGTCTACAGTACCGATGGCGTCAATTATCGTATCCACCTCAATATACTTGTCCTTGGTAGATTCGCCGGAGTTCACGCTGGGGATATGGAGAATGGTCTTCTTATCCGTATCCAGCACTTCCATGATTGCAGAAGTGTATTTGCCTGAATAGAAGTGAAATCCAATACCAAGCGATTTGAGATAGGTATAGCCGTTAAGCTGTTCATAATAGTTATATGTAACTTTGTAGAATTTTGCTTCATCTTCATACGAGAGAACCGGGATGCCATCGCCACGGAAGTATGAGCCGGTCATAGCAAGAATATGTACATTTTCCTGCTGCATGAGCGCACGAACAAGTTCTCCGAGTTTGCTTTCGTAGTCGGCAGAAACGTGATGGAATTCATCTACCGCAACAAGGCAATTACCAAACTTGGCTGCGCCGATTTTATCGAAAGCAAATCGGAGGGTGGCATGGGTACAAAGCAACACAGTCTCATCGGAATCCATGAATTCCTTAAAAGTTCCGACCTTGCTGGTTTCTCCGCCTGGAACACAAAGGTTATACTTCCCAGAAACCAGCCAATCGCTGTGAAAGCCGTATTTCACCAGTTCAGTAGAAAGAAATGATTTTCCTATGGAACGTTCGGGAACAGCAACAATAACCTTCTTTACTGAGCCAGTCTTCAGCTTATCCAATGCAATAAACATCAGTGCACGGGATTTGCCTGATGCGGGCGGTGCTTTTAGAAGGATATATTGCGAATTGCGTGCAGCATAAGCCCGCGCCTGCATAGGACGCATTCCCATTTCATTTACGGCTGTAGTCTGCCCAGTCGTTTCATAACTGACATCAATAATATTATCCATGTTGTCCTCCCATCTTTTCATATAGTTCAAACAGACAATCAAGTCGCTCATCATCGTTCACAAAAGGTTCTTCTCGATAGCATTGATCAATCTGTAAATCAAGCATTGAATGTGCAAAACGAAGATTAGCACTCATCTCGTCCTTCTTATACATTTGAGCATATGTTTTGTCAAATTCCTCTTCACGGGCTGCTATTACTTGGTTTACACAGTTTCGAATCTCTCTCTTTCGCTCGTCTGTGATTGTGGGGAATGGGAAGGTGTTATACCCCAATTCACTCGAATAGCGAATTCGAGTTTCCAAGCCTCCACAAACCGCTTTAATCCATAGATTATGCATTCTTGACGCCACAACTCCGAATATCCAAGGATCGCAATCATAAATTACAAATGCAAGGTTTGTAACCACAGTTTTCTTATCCACAAAACCAATGGGGATGTATTCTCTGTTTTCAGAAGAAACAGATGGTATGACAAGAGAGTTAGTTGTGGTTTCATGCATCTCTCTAAATCGATAAGGATATGTAGCAAGCCGCTGTGCGCTTTTGTCTGGCTTACCGAGCCGCAAGTCACGGACAAGGTCTGCGCGCTCCTTTATGATTGGGATTTCGAGTGCGGCATCGGCTTTATCATCGGTTATCCAAAAGCACCATCTTTCGATACCGTTTATGAATTCATCTGAACCGACTATACGCCGCATATATTGCAGAACACGCCGATCCTGCTCCACAAAACGATTCTTTGTTGCCGCATCCATAAGAAGATACCCGCCGTCATAAGGCATATTCCCTTTTATCATATATGGAAGGCTGCTGATGGGCCGCTTCCGCTTTTGCACCAGGGTAGAACCAGGGGTGAGGTACGGGCTAATTTGTACAGGCTCGGTCATAACCATTTGGGAATATAATTCGCATCTGCGTGTATCGGAATTATCAACAACGCCGATAATAACAACCGTAACAGCGGTGGTGTTCCTTGCATCATTACGCCACTTAAATGCCTTATGCCCGAAATGGATATGCACACCATATTCAAACAACTTAGGCCAAAGAAGACTAACTTGCTCCCCCTGTGTGAGCGAATTTGTTGTAACAAAAGCATACGCTCCGCCATGAGCATGAATATACTTTGCGGCAAGTAGAAACCAGCAAGCGGCATAGTCGAGGTTCTTATAATTCGAATACCCGTTAAAAACATAATCCATATCGGCGTTCTGCTCGTCATTACGCTTACGAGCGCCTTTATACGAAGGATTACCTATGATGTATGTTTCAAAAGCGCCAGGACATACAGAGTCCCACGGTATGCGTGTAGGATTGGCGGTTACAATGCTGTTGCTAAATAAGATATCTATATTCGCCTTAATGGTGGACAAAGATGCTGCTTTGCTTTGTAGAACGACAAAAAGTAATCCCATCCTCGCAATAGCACAGGAAAACGGATTCGATTCTATACCGTAGAAATTTGTTATAGGCATGAGCGGCATATCCGTTTTCCCGGCAGAAGATGCAATCTTTGAAAGTAACAGATTAAGTTCCTTGTAGGAAACCAGGAGAAAATTGCCGCAGCCGCATGATGTGTCAAATACGCATATTTTCCTTATGCGCTCTATTAAGGCGATACAAGCATCGCTTTCGTTTTTGCAGCCTTCATATTCTGAGTAAAGGGCGTTAAGGAATAGCGGTCCTATGACCTTCTGGACATTAGCGGTGGCCGTAAAATTTCCTGTGATGCTTTCGTCATCGGGGACGATTATTGATTGAATCAACGAACCGAGAATTTCCGGATCAACATTAGACCAATCAAAGGACATGATTTCAAGCATTAGGCTACGCATATTCTTGGTAAAGGATATGTTGCTGATATCCTTGTCAAACAAACGAGAATCAATATAATTTACCTGTCTAAAGTGAATCGGTAAATTACTATGATCCGATTGCTTCATTGCACAATATAGCGATGTCATAAAGTTGGAAAAATCTCTGCCAGATTCTTCTGTGTACTTTTGCGCGAAAACATATAGAGAAGGGTCACCCGTCATCAGTAAGCCCATACTGTCGATTACGCAGCAAAAGAGAGTACGACAAATCAATTCACTGATATCAGTCAGGTCGGTTTGTGTATTATTCAATCTGCATTCGTTATATAATTGTGCGAACTTTTCGCTGACCTTAATATTAACAGCAACATTCTCTTCAACAACGGGCTTCTCTCGACCTATAAGTGGAAAGAAGAAGTCTACATGAGAATAGAGATCTTCCTTGGTGGAAAAGAGCGTTTCTTCTGTCCTTAAATCAAAAACAAGAACTTCCTCTGCGTTTGCAATCATAGCAAAACGAGTCTTCAGACTGGAGATGTTGTTCTTTTTCAGAATGTTCAAGTCGGAGTAGAGATTACTGCCTTCGGAAGCAAGATAAAAAATCTGTTGTCCGATACGAACGCCCTCGTTTACATCATAGGAGGATGTGGATTTGAGTCTATCTATCGTTGAAACAGGAATATCAAAAGCACGGAGGAATCCCTCAAAAAAATCCGCACTATCAGATACAGAGCCAATGGCTCTGATATCTTGCTGCAATTTATTAATGTCAGTCATCATACTGAGGGAACACCTTCTTTCTGCTCGTACTCTAAAATACACCTGGCTACATACTCTGCCAGTTTTACAGGTACAGCATTTCCTATAGCTTGCTCAACATCTGTTTTCTTACCTTCAAAAACAAAGGATTCAGGGAA
>CAYVQA010000077.1:0-5054 GCA_964453965.1 uncultured Staphylococcaceae bacterium | reverse complement strand
TAGCAAATCGTGGATGGAAAATAATTCCTATTTGGAGTATTAATTGGTGTAAATCCCCAATTGAAGAAACAAACAAAGTAATAGAAATTTTAAAAGATATCGAAGAATAAAAAAAACGAGTAGTGTTTAAACTACTCCTTTTTAATTTTTAATTCATTTGTTTTGACTAAACATTTAATTAAAATATGTATTTCACCTAAAGTCTCTACTGCATATTTATAAGAATTCTCTTTTGTACTACCACTATTTAATGCTTGGTAATAATAATCGATTAAATTATTAGTTAATTCTTGTTTTAGTTGGATTGCGGCGGAAGTTGGCTCAATGTTAATAAAATGTTTGTCAATATAGTTTTTTAAATTTTCAATCATAATTATCCTCCTTACATTTTTTCTTCATTTCATTATATCATCTTTGAAAATTATTTTTAATTTATTTGCAATTAAATAGAGAATAATTTATATTTTTATATTTTATTTTTTGCAAAAAAAGGAATTTTTGTCAAAAAATAATAAAAAATGAGCCATTTTGTTGTAATTAATAAAAATTCGTGGTATAATAAAACCGTACTCGTTGAGTACGAAAAATTATCCCACTCCTATTATATTGGAGATTATAAAGTGTTGAGTAACCAAACTTCCCCAATGGTTATCCTACTTTTATGAGATATGACGTTGTTCAAATATATGAACAACGTTTTTATTTTGTAGTAAAAATTTAGCATTTTTTTTTGATTTGTAGTATACTATTACATAATTTATATAATTATTTTGGAGGTTCAAATGAATATTGTAATTGTTGGTGCCGGTAAGCTAGGCCGAATTCTTACTAAACATTTATCTGCAGAAAATCATAATATAACAATTATTGATAATAAGCCAAATGTCGTTGAATCAATTGTTAATGATTACGACGTAATGGGTTATTGTGGTAACGGCGCAAGTTATGACACTCAAAAAAACGCCGGAGTTGCAAAAGCTGATATTTTAATTGCGGCTACAATTTCTGACGAAGTTAATATTTTATGTTGTCTAGTTGCAAAAAAACTAGGTGTTAATCAAACTATTGCCAGAGTAACGAATCATGAATACGCAAAACAAGTATCACTAATGCGAAATGAACTTGGTATTAGTATGATTGTAAATCCTAATCTTGATGCCGCAAATGAAATCGCAAGAATCTTACAAATTCCTAATGCTATTAAGGTTGAAAATTTTGCAAATGGAAAAGTTAATTTAGTTGAATTTAAAATTGATAAAGGTTCTATTTTAAATGATTTATCTTTGATTGCTTTCCGTGAAAAATTTCAATTAAATGTTTTAGTATGTGCTGTTAGTAGAAATGGTGAGATTTTTATTCCTAAAGGTGATTTCGTATTAAAAGAAGGAGATAATGTCTATATTACTGCGACAACGAAGTCAATTATTGATTTCTTTAAACGCCTTAATATTTTAAAAGATAAACTCAAATCTGCAATGTTAATTGGTGGCGGAAAAATTTCTTATTATACAGCTCAAAAATTATTAGCAAATGGAATTGATGTTAAAATTATTGACAACAAGAAATCTATTTGTGATGATTTAAGTGATTTATTACCTAAAGCTATTATTATTAATGGCGATGGAACAGATCATGAATTGCTTCTTGAGGAAGGTCTTTTATCAACTGACTCATTAGTTTCTTTAACCGGAATGGATGAAACTAATATTATTATTTCAAGTTACGCAAAATCAAAAGGTTGTAGTAAAATTATTACCAAAGTTAATAATTCTAATTATGGTTTTATTGTTGGTAATATTGGTCTTGATACTGTTATTACACCAGTTGAGATTTCTTCAAACAATATTATACGTTATGTTAGAGGAATGACAAATAAACGTGGTAGTGAATTTAAAACTTTATATCGTTTAGTTGATAATAAAGTTGAAGCGCTTGAGTTTTTAATTTCTAAGAAAACTAAATATACTTCTATCCCTTTAAAAGATTTAAAATTTAAAGAAAATAGTCTTCTTGCTTGTATTATTCGTGAAAATAATATTATTATTCCAAGTGGAAAAGACACAATTGAACCGCTTGATACTTTAATTATCATTACTGCAAATTCTTTTATCAAAGATGTTTCTGATGTAATGAGGTAATAATATGAATTATAAAATGATTATTAATACTATCGGGAAAATTTTGAAAATTGAAGCAATTTTATTGTTTTTTCCTTTAATAGTATCTTTAGTTTATAAGGATTGTTGTCACACTGCTTTTATCATTCCAATTATTATTTTATTTGGATTAGGATTGTTATGTGATTTATTTAAACCAACAAGAACAGAATTCTTTGCACGAGAAGGAATGTTAATTGTCGGCTTGTCATGGATAATCCTTAGTTTATTTGGATCATTACCATTTATAATTAGTGGCGAAATTCCAAATTTTATTGACGCCTTTTTTGAAACAGTTTCTGGTTTTACAACTACCGGCGCAAGTATCTTAACCGACGTTGAAGCCTTATCTAATAGTATGATCTTTTGGCGAAGTTTTACTCATTGGATTGGCGGAATGGGAGTTCTTGTCTTCGTTTTAGCAATTCTACCTTCTAAAGGCGGACAAAACATTCATATTTTAAGAGCAGAATCACCTGGACCGCAAGTTGGTAAATTAGTCTCTAAAATTAAATTAACCGCAAGAATCTTATATATTATTTATGCATGTATGACTGTTATTCAAATAGTTATTTTAATTCTTGGTAAAATGCCTGTCTTCGACGCAATTGTTAATTCACTTGCGACAGCTGGCACCGGCGGATTTGCGATGAAAGCAACTGGTATAGCCGGTTATAATAGTTTTTGTCAAGTAACTATTGCGATATTTATGGTTCTATTTGGTATAAATTTTAATGCATTTTATTTCATTTTAATTCGTAATTTCAAACAACTATTTAAATGTGAAGAAGTTTTTTGGTATTTAGGAATAATCTTTATTTCTACAACAATTATTAGTGTAAATTTATGTTTAACAAATAACTTAAAAACCCTTATTAATATTCGTGATTCCTTCTTTACTGTTTCATCAATTATTACAACAACTGGTTTTGGAACGGCAGACTTTAATTATTGGCCAGCACTTTCTCAAACAGTTATCATTATTCTGATGTTTATCGGTGGATGCGCTGGTTCAACAGCTGGAGGAATTAAAGTTTCGCGAATTGTTCTTTTATTTAAAAATTTTAAACGTAATATTAAAAAACTTATTCATCCAAGAAGTGTTGAAAGTATTCATTTCGAAGGACAAAAAGTTGATGATGAAGTTATTTCAAGTGTAACTAGTTATTTTGGCTTAGTTATGATATTTCTTGCTGCGGGACTACTTATTGTTTCATTAGATAATTTTTCTTTTTTAACTAATTTTTCTGCAGTCGCATCTTGTATTAATAACGTTGGACCTGGTCTTGATATGGTTGGACCATTTGGAAGTTATGCTAATTTTAGTGGCTTATCAAAACTTGTTTTAATATTCTTGATGTTACTTGGAAGACTTGAAATTTACCCATTATTAGTTGTTTTTAATCCTAAAGTATGGTTAAATAAATAAAATATTCATTTATAAAATATATATTCAAAAAAATTAATCCGACCTATGTTTTAATCATAGATCGGATTTTTTATATCACCACTTATCTCTTAATAAAAAGTCGGAAATATGGACAATTTCAATACCATTTTCATTTCCTTTTGCAAGATTGTCTTTAGTAACGACATACTTATGGTAATGATTTTTTATTTCCATTAAATTTGATATTTCTCTATCTGATTTTTTTGGTAAGTCTCTACATACTTGAATATATACTTTTTCTTCTCTTCTTACGCCAATAAAATCAATTTCTTTATTAGCATTTTTGCCAATATATACTTCATAACCTCTTCTTTTCATTTCTAAAAAAATAACATTTTCTAACATCGACGCAATCATCGAAGGATTAAATCCAAATTTAGAATATTTAAATGCTATATCAGATAAATAATATTTTTCTTGTGTTTTTAAAACTGATTTACCTTGAATATCATATCTACTACAAGGATATATAATAAATGCGTCTGCTAACCATTTTAAATAGTTGTAGATAGTTTCAACTGATAATGATCTTTGTTCGCTTTTTAAAAATTTAACAATTGAATTAGCCGAAAATGTTTTACCAACATTTTCAATTACGTATTTTACTACTCTATCAAACAAGTCTTTATTTCTAATTTTATGTCGTTTCGAAATATCTCTAGTTATTACAGTAGAATAGATTCCATCTACTATTTGATACGCTGCAGTAGTATCAAAATTACTAATACCAATTAAAGGAAAACCGCCATATTGAAGATATTCATCAAAAACATCTTTTTTATTTGCATTTTCTTTATTTTTAAACATTAAATATTCCTTAAAAGATAATGTATAAACTGGGATTGAAATATATCTTCCGGATAAATAAGTCGATATTTCACTTGACATCAATTTTGAATTAGAACCGGTAACATAGATATCTACATTATATTTCTCAAAAATATCATTTATTACTTTTTCCCATCCTTTAATTTCTTGTAATTCATCAAGAAATAAATAATATCTATCATTATTAACTAATTCCTTAATTAAATCGTTATACATATCCTTAAAAGTCATATCATCGTAAATAACTTCATTATACTTTCTAGAAATAATATTTTCCTTTTTAATATTTCTCTTATTTATTAATTCATCTTTTATCATTTCTAAAATTGTAGATTTTCCACATCTTCTAACTCCTGATAAAATTTTAACTAAAGGAACATCAATAAACTTTTTAATTTCATTTACATATTCTAGTCTAACTATCATATAAAAGACACCTCACATATAAATTATACCAAAAATATATTAAAAAATCAATAGTTTTTGCTTATATATCGAAAACTTTTTGCTATTATTTTTTACTTCGCAATTACTGAAATAAAAAGCCAACTAAAAACATTTGATAATATTAGAAATTATATTGAATAAATTGCTTACTGTATTTTTAAGACTAATTTTAA
>CAYVQA010000076.1:3007-5210 GCA_964453965.1 uncultured Staphylococcaceae bacterium | reverse complement strand
GGTTCAATCCATGCATTAGTTTTTTTTCCAAGAAGATTAGAAATTAAATTTAAACGTCCTTGAATATCTGTTGGCAAACTATCATTAAATTTTTTCATATTTAATTTACAGTTTAAACGCTCTTCTTCTAAGCCTTCTGACTCATCAGTAAATAATAAACCTTGTTCCATTCTTTCGCGCATTGTCATATAGTTAACCTCATATAAAATTAAATATTATTTTACTGTTATTGTAATTGTTGCGGTTTCATCAACAATTTTATCGATTGAGATTCTAAAATTCATTTTAGTTCCATCATACCATGTAAGCTTTTTCCATTTTGTATTTGAAACTTCAAAATAATCGCCAGCATCAAATAAGTCATTATTATCCGCATAAACATCTTTACGGCTTGTTGTTTTTTCAATATCAAATTCTCCATTTGCTTCAATGTAGCGAATTTGTTTATGTGCTGTTGTCGAATTATTATATTTAAAGGCTGATGAATAAGTAGAATTATCATTCATATTAAAATTAAAATTAAACGTTGCGTCAACTTGCATTATGCGAACAGCTGTTTTTGTAAATAATGATTCTGCGTCTAATTCGTTTAATCCAGTTGGAGTATATAAATCAATTGTTAAATATTCGGAAAAATATCCATTATTTGTAAATCCTTTTGGAATTAAAATACATTGACCAGTTTTCGTAAATGAAGAAATTTCTAAAGTAACGGTATCTAAAACAATAATCGGATTTACCCATCCAAGCATTATTTTTGAAAATGGGCAATGATCACCAACAGTATAATCCATAAGATCAGCACCACCTAAACCGCCTGATGGACCATTATCAGAATCATAATCATAGTAATCATCAAGTCCAAACATATGTCCAGTTTCATGAATAAATGTATGCATATTTAATTTCAAAGATGAATCATACATTGCTTCATAATCAAAATAGTCATATCCATCTCCAGTATCAATGCCCTCTAAAATAAAGCCTGCACTTGCCCACATAAAATAATTTGCTTTTACACCATCATATTTTTTATTTAGATCATATGCTGCTGCCCAATTTTGCCATGCCCACCATAAACTATCGCTATCATTATAGTCTTGTTCATAAGCATAAACTAAGTAAATTCCATCGATGAACCCATCATTATTGTAATCATATTCACTAAAATCAATAGTTGAATCATAATAATCTAAAACTTCTTCTAATATAGTAATATCACCATCACCATTATTTTTAAAAAGTTTACTATAATATGTTGCAGATTTTTTTGCTTTATATGTTGGTAAAACTGTTCCAGATATCTTTAAAGCACCATAGGAACTTTTTTCATAAAAACTTGTTAGAGATTCCCAACCAGTATCTGCACTTGTGCCAAAGAAGCCTTTTTCAATTTGGTTTCTTGTAACACCTACTTGACTTAGTGAAGTATCACTAAATTCAACTGGAACAACTAGAACTTTAGGAGTTCCCACTGATGGAATTCCATTAGCTAAGCATTCGTCATTTAATTTTGAAAAATTATCTTGTAAATAAGTTTTATTACCTGTTAATTGTATAGTTGCCTCTTGTGAAGTAGTTTTCTTTGTTACTGTAAAACTAACTTTTGATGAAACATCACTATTAAGTACTGTTTTTCCATCACCAATTGCTTGAATTGTCAAAGAATAATTTCCTACATTATCAAAGGTAATTGTATCACCACTTGCTATTTCTTTTGATGATATTTGCTTATCTGAACTATCATATATTTTTACAAGATAACTTATCGCGCTAGGGACTTTGTTAAATGTTACATTAACACACAAATTTTTCAAATCAGTAACTTGAATATTTGATGGAACACTTAATTTCGTAGTTAATTGGTCTTTATTTTCAGAATAATCAGTTCCCGTAAAAGTAACGATAAACGATTCTTTATGAATCACTCCATCCAACCCTGTATAAGTGACTTTAATAATATATTGTCCTGGAACTTTGCAATTAACATCACTTATATCAAGCATATCACTAGTAATTTTTGCGTCAGGGTTATCAACATCCGTAACATCAACATATTTTGAAAAGTCAATTGTTAACGTTTCACTTGTTAAAAAATAGTCAGGAAAAACAGCAGTAATATTAACCTTTTTTTCAACAATACAGCCTGTTAAAATTAGGCAAATAAATAGCATTACATTAATAATTAAAAAATTTTTAATTG
>CAYVQA010000076.1:0-2907 GCA_964453965.1 uncultured Staphylococcaceae bacterium | reverse complement strand
GAATCCACTTGATTGAACATTAAAATCACCTGAAATCGGATCAAGACCTGCATGTAAGCCACTAATTTCAGTTACATAAAGACCTTTCTCAGTTGAAGAAATTAAATCATCAAAAGTTTCATTTCCTGGTTTTAATGATAAATTGGTATTTGAAACTCCAATACTAGAACCATATTTAAAGCCATTACCGGTTGTTTTTTTATTAAAATATTTTGCAGTTTTTAAATTATATAAGAATGTATTAAAAATACCATTTTTAACAATTTCCGTTTTTTCACAAGGAACGCCCTCATCATCAAATTGAACATTTATTGCGGCATTTTCATCAAACGGATTATCAACAATTGTTATATTATCACCAAAGATTTTTTCATTTTCTTTGCCTATTAATTTAGTCATCTTCTTTAAAGCACTTTCAGAACTAAAAATACTTGAAAAAGCTTGAAGAATTTCTGATGCAGGATCTGTATGGAATACGATTGGATAAGATCCAGACTCAACTTCGCCAGCACCAAGTGATTGTAATGCATTTTGAGCGGTTTCATTTACAACTTTATCAAGGTCAAGATTTTCAAATTCAAATCCTACCATCGCTTTGTAGCCCATCGTATTTTGAGTTCCATTACTTGCCATTGCGCCCGCAACAACATACATATAAGATAGTTCTTTTGAAACATTTAATCCTTTTGAATTAACAATCGTTGTTTTTGTTGCATTTTCGACAAATTGACAAGGAGAAACCATTAAAATTCGTTCATCAACTGCTTTAATACGTTTTTCAATATCTTTAAGCATTGAAATTTTGTCATGATTAGAATATTTATCATAATTCGCAATTTTCGGGTTAACTTTATGATAAACAGCATTTCCATCAAATAATAATTCTTCTTCAGTCGCAGTAATCGTTGATGCATTTAAAATTATTTTTTTTATAATTTCTTCAGTGTCAGCCTCACTTAAATTTTCGATATTACAATATCCCATTTTATTATTATATTTTCCTCTTACTGAATATGAACTAATATTTTTAGTATTAAGAGTATTTAAAACACCATTTTCAATTTTAATTGTTTTTTGTAAAGTATCAGTCGCGTAAACTTCAATTTCTGTTAAGCCTAATTCTAAGCCTTTGTCGATAATTGTTTTTAATTCCATTTTAATTACCTCCTTTTCCGCCAACAGTCATATGTGAAACTTTTATTGTTGGTTGACCAACGTTAGTTGGAATTGAACCACTCATTGAACCACACATACCTTGAGCATGTTCTAAATTATCCGCAATCATTTCGATGCGCATTAAAACATCTTTTCCAGATCCTACTAAAGTTGCGCCTTTAACTGGTTTTGTAAGTTTACCATCTTCAATTAAATAAGCAACATTAACCGCAAAATTAAACTCACCTGTTGCAGGTTGAACAGAACCACCGCCCATTTTTTTACAGTAAAGACCATATTTGACACTTTTGATGATTTCTTCTTCTTTCGAAGTACCTGGTAAAAAGTAAGTATTTGTCATTCTTGATGTTGTTTGATATTTATAACTTTCTCTTCTTGACGAACCAGTTATTGGGTGATTCATTTTTTTAGCATTACGTTTATCAACTAAATATGTTTTTAAAACACCATTTTCAATTAATTTACGATATTTACAAACTGTACCTTCATCATCAACATTAATTGAACCCCATTCACCCTTTGACACACCTTCATCAACTGCATTAACAATGTCACTAGCTATTTTCGTATTTAGTTTATTACAAAATACGCTCATTCCATTGCTGACAGAAGTTGCTTCAAGACCATGTACACATGCTTCATGTAAGATAACACCGCCAAAACCATTGCCTATTACAACTGGAATGTCACCACCTGGCATATCGATTGCTGTCAACATTTCAATTGCATTTTTAGCTGTTGCTTCGCCCATTGCAAATGGATCAAAGTCATCAAACATTTCCATACCTTGGTTTCGACCATATGATTCAAATGCGGTTTGCATTTCCTCACCATCTTTTGCAACAACAGCACATGAAACACGCATATTATTTCTTCTATCGCCTGTACATGTTCCATCACTTGCAAAAACGCTCATTAATTGCATTTTCTTTGAAAAAACGGATTGAACTTGAATTACCTTATCACCACAAGATCTAGCTCCTTTAGTAATTTCTGTCATAATTTCAATTTCTTGTTTATTATCACCAACACATTCTTTTAAAACATGAACATGATTTGGCATCTCAAGATGTTTAAAGTTTTCAATTTTTGTTACACTTGCACCATCAAATGAGCTCGCTAAATCTTTTGCAGCTTTTAATAGCTCCTCATATTCAAAAGTACTTATTGAGGCATTTAATTCAACATTATCTTTTATTACACGAAGAGCAGTACCACGAATTGTTGCTGAAATTGCTTTAGAAATATTTCCCATTATCATCTCTAAAGTTTCATTAGTTGTTTCTTCCATAAAAACTTCAGAAAAATCCCCACCCGTTGAAAGTAGTGTTTCCAAAATAGTTCTTTTTTGTTGCTCTGTTAATAGATTTTCAATTTTATTCATTTTTCCTCCTAAAACAGTGGACTAAATAGTCCTACTAATCCTTGTAAAATTTTTGAAATCAAGGATCTTTTTTGCCATTTATTTAAATCAATTTGGCTAGAATGAATCAAATCATTCTTAAAGTCATTAACTAAATGATTTACAGAATCATTTTTCATAAATACTGTCGCTTCAAAATTAAGATTAAACGATCTTGGGTCCACATTAACTGTTCCAAGTGACGCAATTTCTTCATCGACAATCAAACATTTCGCATGGACGAATGTTTGATTATATTCATAAATGTTAATTCCATTTTTTAATAAGTTTTCATAATATGATTTTGTAGCTTGATTAATTAAGAATTT
>CAYVQA010000075.1:0-5369 GCA_964453965.1 uncultured Staphylococcaceae bacterium | reverse complement strand
ACAATATAAAATGAAAGGAGAGGCGTAGACAATAAGTTGTCTACTCGACAGAAAAGATGCCAAGAGATGCTTTCAATAAATTAAAACCTAAAAAAAAGAAACGAATATTTCAAGCCGCAAAACAAGCATTTACGATTAATTCTTATGAAGATATTTCAATAAGCCAAATAATTAAAGAAGTAGGAATCTCAAGAGGTAGTTTTTATTTATATTTTGAAAATAAATTAGATTTATATTTTTATGTATTGTCTTATAATCGTGACGAATTAAGCAAAATTTTTATCAATGATATAAATAAAAGAAAAAGCGTATTTGAAATTTTTACTGATTTATTTGAAGAATTAATTAAATATTTATCCCAAGAAGATCCACAATTTATTGAAAGAACTATTTTAAATTTAAATCCTAAAATAATATTATATTTTACAAGTGGCTTTAAAAACACAAACGGAACAGAAATAGACTATTCATTAATTGGTGATTATGATAAACTTCGAATAAATGATAAAAAAGACTTTATTGCTATATTAGAAATGATGACATCATTAATAATTATGGAATATAGTTTTGTGTTATTAAATCGATATACAGTCGATGAGGCACGCTCAAATTTATTAAAAAAATTTGATTTTATAAAAAAATCAGTTTATAAATAGGATAAAAAGAAATATAATTTTAAAAGTTGTAATTTTAATAGTTACAACTTTTTTAACTGTAAAAAATGAAAAAAAATAATTTTTGCTGAAATTTTAATATTTAAATTATTATTTTTTATAAATTATGTTATAATGTCAATAATATTAATAATAAAAACGGAGGCCTTTATGGATCAACTAACAATCTACATTTCTAAAATATATGTTCAAAGCGAATATTATCTTAAATCTAATTCTTTAAGCATTTTAAATAATTTAGATGATAATAAGGTTGCAGATGTTTTTGCCACATTAAAAGAATATATTACTTTAATTGAAAGAGATGACAAAGAACAAATATATGCACTTTTACCTGAAGAACTCACAAGTCAAAATTTAGAAGTAAGTGAAGGAAAAATTAAAGAAATTTTAAATGATGTTAAAAATAAAATTATTACTTACAATGAATATATTAACAATTATTTTTCAAAACTATCATTTGCGGTTAATGAAAAAATGATGAAACTTGGCTTTAATGGTTTATTTCCTAAATATTATAAAATTATCGATAATGAAATTTTATTTTTAGAGTATGATGAAGATATATATCTAAATAAAAAATTTGAACAAGAAGAAACAGTTTCTAAACGGATGGCGATGATTGTAAGAATAAAAAATTTTGAAGAAGTTTTACCAAATTTAAATATTAATGATTTTACATATTTGGATTTAGTCACAAAATATGCAACTGAACTTCAAAGTGGAAATATTCGAAGTTTTATGATTCATTTACCAGACCTTAATTATCAAAAAGAAATGAATGATGATGATGTTAAAAATGATTTAAAATATTTAGAAGTTGTTGAAACAATTTTAAATAAAGAAAAACATTTACCAAAATGGTATGTCTATGTTAATCGTAGTGCTAAAGATTTTGAAAGAACATATATGTTATATTCGTTACTTCCAAGTATTATTTTGATATCAATAATTGGGATAATGATCTTTGGTTCTTCATCAACAGCTTTGTTAATGTGCTATTTAGTTGAATTTATTTTCGATGTAGTATTATGTAAATATTTTGGAAAGAAATCTTATTTCAAATATCATCCAAAGGAAAAATAAGTTATGCAAGATGATTCATTTTTGAAAAAACTTTTAAAAAATGATATTGTAGTTTGTGATGATGAATATATTTCGCTAATTGAAAACTCTATAAATAATGGCTTTGTTCAATTCAAAATTTTAAATTATTGTGATTTTATTAAAAATATTTTAGGCGAAATTGATGATAATGTTCAAGTTGAGTTAATAAAAAATGGATATAATCCTTATTTTGCCGAAAAATTGATTACAAATTATTTTTTAGAAAAATTTTTAGGACTGAATGATAAAAGATACCTAAATACGAAAAATATCATTGAAAAATATCATCAAGTTGATAAAATAATGGCAAATTATTTATTAGAAAAACAAGTATATTTTCTTAATCCTGATTACACAAACAATATCATAAATTTAATTTTAAAACTATATCCAAAGATTATAACTAAAGAAATATCAACTAAAAATTTAGAAAATGTTAAACTATATAAATGTACAACAATTGAAGAAGAAGTAAATAATCTTACCAATTTAATTACCGAAGAACTTTTACTAGAACAAAACGAAATCATCAATATATATATTCCTGATAATGAATATATTCCTTACATAATACGTAATTTTGATTTATTACATTTGAATTATAATCTTGACAATAAAATGAATTTGTACGATTTGGAATTTGTAAAAAGATTAATTGATTTATTGGATTTAGAACAAGAATTTAATGTCGACTTAATTAATAAGTATTTAGATACTATTTCAATGTCAAAAGACACTACAAAATTTATTAGTGTAATTAATAGTTTTATTAAATATGACCCAGCTTATTATCCTTATTTTCGGTCGATGTTTGTTAAAAAATTAAAAAATACTTCATGTGAAAGTAATACTAAAACTTCAATTGTCTTACATACTATTTTTCCAAAAGTTGTAGATAATGAAAAATACTATATGGTTGGCTTTAATCAAAATAAAATAATTAAATGTTTAACTGATGATGATTTTATTAGTGATAAAGTAAAAGCAAAATATGGCTTAAAGATTTCTAAAGATAAAAATAATTACCTTAAAAACAATTTTATTATGCAAATATTAAGTTTGAATGAATTAACGATATCTTATAATTTAAGTAATCATCAAATTCCATCGTTAATACTTGAAGAACTAAAAGAAAAAGTAAATTTTATTGAATATGAGCCAAAGTTATTAAATAAAACGCAAAGAGAATATATATTATACCAAACTGCTAAATATTTAGATGAATTTGAAAAATATCAAAAAATACATCCACTGCTTAAAGAAATATATGAAGAAAAAAGTTTAGATGAATATTTAACTTATGATAATACTTTTAATGGTAATTTTATCATTCCTAACCAAATAAATTTATCATATACAACAATTGATATATATAATAAATGCCGATATCAATATTATCTTAAATATATCTTAAATATCAAAGACAATGATTCAAAAGATAATATCTTGATTGGAAATTATTTTCATAATTTATTAAAAAGTATTCAAACAAAAGAAGTAGAACTTAAGGAACTTAATTATTTAACGAATAAATATTTAGAAGAAAATGATCTGAATAATCAAGCAATTAAACAATATTATTATCAAAAATATGAAAATCTTTTATTAAAGGTTTTAGAATATATTAAATTATATGATAGTAGAACAATGTATGATGAAATTTATTATGAAAGAGAAATTGTTAAAAATATCGATAATGATTTAATTACTGGTAGGATAGATAAAATGTTTGTTAAAAAACAAAATGATATTTCTAAAATTATAGTTATTGACTATAAAACTGGAAATACAATTATTGATTTACCATTAATTAAATATGGATTATCTTTGCAAATTCCTTTTTATTTTTATTTACTCACAGATAGTTCAAAAATGGAAATTATAGCAGGATATATTCAAAAAGTAATGCCTTCGAAAGTGTTTGAATATAAAGATGGTAAAAGCTATGAAGATAATTTTAAAGAGGAATACAAATATAATGGCTTAACAGTTTCAACACCGGAAAATTTAGCAATTATCGATGCTAATTATTTACAAGAAGAAAGTTCAATATCGGGTTTGAAATTAAAAAGTGATGGTACTTTTTATAAATCATTTGTTGATAAAGGCTTATCAAAAGAAGAAATTGTGATTATTAAAAAAATTGTTGAAGAAAATATTAAAGATGTGTTAAATAATATTCATCAAGGCGATTTTAAAATTGATCCAAAGATAGTTGATAATAAGACAACTTGTAACTATTGTAAATTCTTTTCAATATGTAATAGAAAATATCAAGATTTTGTTCATTTAAAAAAGGATAAAGATTTGACTTTCTTAAGAGGTGATAACAATGATACCAACTAAACCAGATAATGTAATTTGGACTGATGAACAGTGGAAAGCGATATATGAAGATGGTCATAATATTTTAGTAAGTGCGGGGGCCGGTAGTGGTAAAACGGCAGTATTAACAGAACGTTTAAAACAAAAAATAATTTTAGGCAATTCTTTAAAAAATCTTATTGTTTTAACTTTTACAAAAGATGCGTCAATTGAAATGAAGGAGCGTTTACGAAAAGCTCTTAATGATGCTTATATTAAAGAAATAAATCCAAAAGTAAAAGAACATTTGTTTAATGAATTGAATGAAATTGATGAAGCACATATTCAAACATTTGATAGTTATACGGCTTTTTTAGTTAAGAAATATCATTATTTACTTGGGCTAAAAGAAAGTGTTGATATGATTGATGAAAATTATCTTAATCAACAACTTAAGATTATTGTTAATTCATTAATTGAAAAAGAGTTTTCGAGTGGGAATATGGCAATTAAAAAAATATGCGATATATATACAATTAAAAATACGGATAAGATTAGTGAATTTATCATTTCAATTGTTAAGAAAATGGAGTTGTTAGTAAAAAGGGATGAATATTTAAATGAATATATTAGTACTTATTATTCATCTTCATTTTGTGAAAAAATATATAAAGATTATTTTTCTGAAATTGATCGTGTCTTAAAAATTATTTGTAGTATCTGGAGTAAAGAATATAATTTAAATAGCAAAAAAGTAAAAGAATATTATGGTAGTTGTTTTGATGAAATTCGGTTTATTATAAATGTTTGTGAAAATAGTGATATAGATGTAATTGAAAAATATAATTTTCTCAAGCAAAGAATGCCGATAAAGTTTCCAAGAGCTCCAAAGAAAGATGAAGATGAGACGCTAGAAATAGTTATTAGTATTCGAGATAAAACTAGAAAATATTTAAAAACTTTAGAAGAGTATTTAGAATGGGATAATATTACGGATATAACAAAAGAATTTCTTTCTACAAAAGAGGCCGTAGAAGAAATCATTAAACTTGTTAATGATGCATGCCAATTAATTGATCAATTCAAAAATAATAATCAAGCATATACCTTTATGGATATGGCGAAGTTTGCCATTAAATTATTAATGGAAAATAAAGACATCTGTGATGAAATTAAATATTCGACAAGTGAAATCTTAATCGATGAATATCAGGATACATCTGATGTCCAAGAACAATTGATTAATTTGATTGCCAACGATAATGTATATATGGTTGGTGATAT
>CAYVQA010000074.1:0-5553 GCA_964453965.1 uncultured Staphylococcaceae bacterium | reverse complement strand
ATCGTTGATACATATGGTGGATATGCACGTCATGGTGGCGGCGCATTTAGTGGAAAAGATCCATCAAAAGTTGATCGTAGTGCTAGTTATGCGGCTAGATATGTTGCAAAGAATTTAGTTGCTGCTGGCTTTGCAAAAAAATTAGAAATACAACTTTCTTATGCTATTGGTGTTGCAGAACCAACATCAATTTGTATTGAAACATATGGAACAAGCAAATATAGTGAACAAGAATTAATTAAAATTGTAAGAGAAAACTTTGATTTAACACCAAAAGGTATTATAAATACATTAGATTTACGCAGACCAATTTATCGTCAAACTGCAAGTTATGGCCATTTTGGTAGAACTGATTTGGATTTACCTTGGGAAAAATTAGATAAAGTTAACGATTTAAAGAAATATTTATAAAAAAATGGCTTTCCAAAAAGGAAAGCCAATAAATTTATAAAAATAAGCCAAGATGCCGTTACACTCATGCGAAACCGCATATTAATAAAAAAATATAAGCTAATAGATACACTTTAGGATTCCTTCTCAATTAATGAGGGCTTTCAACACCATGCATCTGCACCTATGAATGTGGAAGTGTTCGGGTCGCCATATAAATGTGAAACGCGAACATCTCAGCACAAACATTATATCAAATTTAATTACCTTTTGCAAGTTATTTAAAAAATTTTTTTCTCATGTGTGTTTAAAAAATTTTTTTCTCATGCTTAATATTTTTCTTAGTGAATAAATGATATTTTTTTTCCAGTTTAAATAAAATATATAAATTAAGAATTCCTAATATGATAAGGCCATAATCAATTAATGATAAAGCTTTTTCTAAACTAAAAAATGATCCGATAATTAATGTAAAAGTAAAGATAATCCGCAATAAGATTTTTGAAAACTTTTGATTGTTGCTAATTAAAATTAAATTATTTTCTGCCATTACAAATTCACCAATAACACTACTTAATGCGAAAGATAAAAGAAAGAATAAACCTAAAATTTTACCAAAATTTGGTAAATAGTATTCCAAAATATCAATAATAGAAGTAACAGAAATTGATAAATTTTGATTTAATTGGACAATGAAAATTCCAGTAATCGTACATAGTAATAAAGTATCAATTGTAACACCAAGCATTTGATAATAACCTTGAACAGTAACATCGCTATAATTAGATGATCCAGCAAAAGAAGGAGTTGTTCCAAGACCTGCTTCGTTAGAAAACATACTCCGTCTAATCCCAATAGACATTACATAAATTAAAGAACTTATACTAAAAGTTTTAAAATTAAATGCGGAAGAAAATATTTTATATATTGCATTAGGAAGCGTTTTATAATTAATTCCAATTAAAAATAAAATCACAACAGTATAAGTAATTGCCATAATAGGAACTAGTAAATCAACAAATCTTGTTATACGACTATTTCCTCTATATATGTAAAAAATAAAAAATAATACTAACAAAATAACAATAATTATTATGGGAATGTCAAAAACATAATTTATACTTTCTACAATAGCGTTTATCTGTAATGGTGGAAATAAAAAAGCATTAGTGATAAATAAACATACTCCAAAAATAAGTGCTAAGAATGGTTTATTTAGCCCCTTTTTAATTGTTAAAATTGTTCCTCCATAATAATTATCATTTTCAAATTTATTAAATTTAACTGCATAACTATTTTCAATTAAAGAAAAACTCATACTAAAAAATGCATAAACCCACATCCAAAAAATAACACCGGGACCGGCAATGAATATTCCACTCATAACACCAACAATATTTCCTGTTCCAATATGCGAAGCTAAAGAAATAAATAACGTCGACAATGATTTTGCATTTGCATTTTTTTTGATTTTTTTATAGATTTTAAATTGAGGAAATTTAAGCCAAATAGTAAAGATTATTGCAAAAATAAAAAATAAAATACTAACTATTTCAAAAAACATAAAGACACCATTAAATTATAGAAAAACATAAATAAAAATATAACTAAAAAATTTAAAATATAAAAATTTTATAATATTCAAATGTATTGAATTTTTTTTAATAATTTGCTATAATCTATAAGAATAAAAAGTATAAAGGTGATTAAAATGAATAATAGATTAGAAATCGTATCATTAATTCAAAATGAAATAATGAACGTTTTAAAAGAATTAAATTATTATAGTGATGATTTTCAAATTGAAATTGAAATTCCCAAAGATAAAAACCATGGGGATTATGCGACAAATACAGCAATGAAATTAGCAAGAGTTGCAAGAAAAAATCCAAGAATGATTGCGGAAGAAATTGTAAATAAATTCAACAAAGAAAAAGCACATATAAGCAAAATTGAAATTGCTGGCGCTGGTTTTATTAATTTTACAATTGATTTAAAATATATTGCTTCAATTGCAAAAATCATTAATCATTTAGATTCTGACTATGGACAAAATGATATGGGAAATGAAACCATCAACTTAGAATTTGTTTCCGCAAATCCAACAGGATATCTACATGTTGGTCATGGACGTGGCGCTGCATACGGTGATAGTTTAGCGCGTATAATGCGAAAAGCAGGATTAAATGTTTCAAAAGAACATTATGTAAATGATGCAGGAAATCAAATTGTCAATATGGCAAGAAGTGTTTATGAACGATATAAAGAATTATTTGGTTTAGAATGTAACTTAGGTGATGATCATTATCATGGAAAAGAAATAATCACAATTGCTGAAAAAATTAAAAATGAGTATAGTGATAAATTCTTAAATAATTATGATGAAAATTTCTTTAAGGAATATGGTACTAAAGAATTACTAGGAAATTTACAAGCCGATTTAAAAGGATTCAATGTTGAATTTGATACTTGGTTTAGTGAAAAATCATTATATGCAAATAATGAAGTTCAAAATGTAATAAAATTATTAAAAGAGCGTGGTTATACTTACGAAAAAGATGGTGCAATTTGGCTAAAAACATCAGCATATAATGATGAAAAAGACCGTGTAATTATTAAAAGCGATGGAACTTATACTTATCTATTACCTGATATTGCTTATCATGCAAACAAACTTAATCGTGGATATAGTCATTTAATTGACGTTTTAGGAGCAGATCATCATGGCTATATTGATCGCTTAAAAGCTGCTATCACAATGGTTGGAGGAAATAGTGACTTACTAGATGTTGAAATTCTACAAATGGTAAGAGTTATGGAAAATGGTGTTGAAGTAAAGATGAGCAAAAGAAGTGGTAAGGCCATTACCTTAAATGATTTAATTGAAATGGTTGGCGTTGACGCTTTAAGATATTTCTATGTTGAAAAAAGTTTAAATACCCATATGGATTTAAATTTGGATTTAATGAAGAAAAAATCAAGTGATAACCCGGTTTATTATGCAGGATATGCTCATGCAAGAATTGTTAGTGTCTTTAAAAAGTTTGCAGCACTAGGAAATACTTATCGAAATGTTGAAAATTTCAAACATATAAATCTAAATTCAGTAAAGGATTTGTGCATGTTATTAATTCAATATCCTGATTTAATTAAAGAAATTGCGACATCACATCAAGTTCATCGCTTAACAAAATACATTCAAGATTTATCATATGCGCTTCATACATATTATAATGATGAAAAAATAATTACTGATAATATTGATGAAACTTTGGAAAAATTAACAATTTTAAATGCTGTAAGAATAGTCTTAAAAGATAGCATGAATTTAATCGGCGTAACTGCCCCAGAAGTAATGTAAAAAGGGCTAGGACTATATGATGAATATAGTCCTTTTATTAAGGAGAATTAAAAATGGATGAAAAAGAACAATATATGAAACTTGCAATTAAAGAAGCAAGAACAGGAATAAATAACGGACATGGTGGACCATTTGGTGCTGTTATCGTTAAAGATGGTATCGTTTATGGACAAGGACATAATGAAGTAATAAAAAATAATGACCCAACTTGCCATGGTGAAATGATGGCAATTCATGCGGCTTGTAGAAACTTGAAGACATTTGATTTAAGCGGTGCAGAGATTTACACAACAGGAGAACCTTGCCCAATGTGCTTAGCTGCAATTTTATGGGCAAATATATCAAAAGTATATTATGGATGTAATATTAAAGATACTGAAATAATAGGCTTTCGTGATTCTGCTTTTTATGATTTTCAAAATAATGAAACTGCAAAAAGAAGTTTTATGCAAGAATTAAACCGTGATGAATGCTTAAAACTCTATGATGAATATCAAAATATATTAGAAAAAGTAAGATATTAGTTATGAAAAATTTTATAAATGATTTAAAATTAGGAATTACTTCAGTTTTTAAAGGACCTGCTAAAGAAGAAAATTTATTTGAATTAGACGGAAGAGTCCCATTTAAAAAAGCAGTATTATTTGGTATGCAACATGTATTAGCAATGTTTGTCGCCAATATTACTCCACTATTAATCGTTTTTGGGGCAATTGGTATTTTAAATACTGAACTTGCGACTAGTGCCATTTTAGGTTCATTATTTATGGCAGGATTTGGAACCATCATTCAACTTTTAATTGGTGCGAGACTTCCTATTGTTATTGGTACTTCATTTACATTTGTAGGAATTTTTTGTACAATAGGAATATCAGCAGGTAGTGGTGAAACAGCTTACTATACGATTTTAGGTTCGATTTTTATGGGCGGTTTACTTGCGACAATATGTTGTTTCTTTGTTAAATGGTGGGGAAAATTGATTAAACCAATTGTACCATGTGTTGTTGTTTTTGCAATAGGTTTAAGTTTACTTGAAAGTGGTGCAACACAGTTTTTAGGTGGAAGTACTGTACTTGAAAATATAGGAAATCAAGCAGTACCATATTACATTTATATTTTAGTTGCTTTAATAACTTTAATATCTGCAATTCTTTGGCAAATATTTGCAAAAGGTGTTTGGAAAAATTTAAATATTGTTTTTGGAATAATTGTTGGATATCTAATTTGTTTATGCATTCCAGGAATGCTTGATTTTTCATCATTGAAAGTATCTTCAATTACTGATGTAATAACCTTTCCCCATATAATACATTTTAATAAATTAATTTTTAAACTAATTCCCATTTTGCTTACAACAATTTGCTTTTTAATGGCTGTTGTTGAAGGAATAGGGGATGCAACAGCACTTTGCAAAGATGCTTTAAATAAAGATGCAACTAATCGGGAAATAACAGGCTTACTTGTAACAGATGGATTTAATTCATTTGTTTGTTCCTTATTTGGAACTCTTCCACTTACGACATTTGCTCAAAACGTTGGAATTGTTTCGCAAACAAAAGTTGTCAATCGTTATACAATTTTCACAGGCGCAACATTTTTAATTATTACATCATTCTTTCCAATTCTTGCAAATTTCTTATGCACAATTCCTGATTGTGTTTTAGGCGGAACTATGGTAATTCTTTTTGGTTCGATTGCGGTAGTGGGAATTAAAATGTGCACTAATGTTGGCTTCAGTAATAAAAATATTTTAATAATTTCTCTTTCTCTTTGTTTAGGATATGGAATTACTTTAGTTGATG
>CAYVQA010000073.1:0-5578 GCA_964453965.1 uncultured Staphylococcaceae bacterium | reverse complement strand
TATATCAATTCCTTTAGGATATTTTTGTGGTATTGGCCTTGCTTCAAAATATGGTGTTTTATTTAAAGGCAGCAACTATTTAGAATTATTATCAAAAATTGATTTTTTTGTATTTGATAAAACTGGAACTCTAACAAAAGGAAATTTTGTCATTACAAAAGTTGTTCCAAATGTTGTTTCAAAAGAAGAACTTGTACATTTTGCAAGTCTTGCAGAAGGCGATTCAACACATCCAATTGCTATTGCTTTACGTAATTATGCAAAAGAAGATGTGGATATTTCAAAAAGAATTTCCCATAAACAGATTTCTGGGAAAGGTGTCATTACTGAATATCAAGGTCTAATTATCTTAGCAGGTAATGATAAATTAATGTCGGATTATAATATTATTGTTCCTAAACAAGAAGATATTGGAACTGTTATTCATATTGCAGTAAATAATGAGTATTATGGATATCTTCTAATTCAAGATGAAATAAAATTAGAAAGTTATCAAACTATAAAAGAATTAAAACATATGGGGTATGGTAACTTAGTAATGTTTACAGGTGATAGAGAAATCGTTGCTCGTTATGTTAGCGATAAATTAAAAATTACGGAAGCTTATTATGAATTATTACCAGATGGAAAGGTAAAAGCATTAAAAGATTTGAAAAAAGAATTTGAAAATGCAACATTTGCATTTATGGGTGATGGTATTAATGATGCGCCGGTACTAGCACTTAGCGATTTAGGAATTTCAATGGGAACAATTGGAAGTGATGCGGCTATTGAAGCAAGTGATATGGTTTTAATGAATGATGATTTAACCAAATTAATAACGGGAATTAAAATTTCGAAACTTACAAGAAAAATTGTTACAGAAAATATAGTATTTATTATTTTAGTTAAAATCATAATTTTAATGTTATCAGCTTTTGGCATTGGAACAACTGCATTAGCAGTGTTTGCTGATGTTGGCGTATGTTTAATCGCTATTTTAAATTCAATGCGAATTTTAAAATGGAAAAAAATCGAATAAAATAAAAGCACTGTTTTAAAAAGAAAATAAAACAGTGTTTTTATAAACCTTTTTCAGGACATTCCATATGAAATGCATCATCAACCATTTTATGAACCAACTTTGCATAGTCATTATCAGCTAGTCGATAATAAGTTTCTTTACCAATTTTACGATTTACGATAATATCAGCATGTCTTAAAAAACGTAAGTGGTGGGATACAGCTGGTGCACTCATGCCTACGAAAGCGCCAATATTAGTTACGCATTCTTCGTGGTGACATACAAGCCATAAAATTCGTAAACGAGTACCATCAGAAAGCAAACTAAATAAATCACATAATTTACCTGCTTCTTCGACAGTTGGCATTTTAGCTAAAATTTCTTGAATATTTTCATTGTGATTATGAAATGTAATTTTATCCATTTGATCACCTCACAAAATAATTATAGCAAATTTTGATTATTTAATCAATCAAAATATAAAGTTTTTTTGAATAAATTTTATAAATATATAATTTATTATTGAAAACTTTAAAATATCATTAAATTTCATAAATAATTTTATGAATTATATTTTTTATGAATTGCCTTTTTTATTGCAAAATATGAAGAAATGATGTATAATTGTAATATCAATAAAAAATATTATTTGATGGAGGATTATATGAAAAAGAAAAAATCTACTTTCTTTGCAGAATTTAAAACATTCATCACAAGAGGCAATGTCATGGATATGGCTGTCGGTGTTATTGTTGGTGGTGCATTTACAGCAATTGTAAATGAACTTAGTAACAATATTTTAAAACCTATTATAAATTGGGTTTTAGCACTTCTTTTGGGGAAAAATTCCTTAAGTGAAGTATTTACATATTTAAAGAAAGTGTATACAGAAGAAAATGTTCTTGATGCAAATGGTGATCCTACTGGAAAAGTTAAAAAAGTTGTTGATTTAACACAATCAATTTACATTGACTGGGGTGCATTTATAAATGCTGTAATTAATTTCTTACTAATCGCATTTGTACTTTTCTGTATCGTTAAAGCCTTAAATAAATTTGCAGAAATGCATAATGAAGCTCAAAAAGAAGCAAAAATTCGTAAAGAAGCAATCTTAAAATATCGTAATTCTGGCCTTTCTTCAAAAGATGCAATTGAAAAATATGAAAAAGAATTAGCTGAAGCAGCTGCAAAAAAAGCTGAAGAAGAAAAGCTTGTTGCAGAAGCAAAAGCAAAAGAAGAGGCAGAAAAAGCAATGGCAAATACATATCTTCTTCAAGAAATCAGAGATTTACTTAAAAAAGAGGTTAAATAATCATGACTAAAAAAATAAAAGTTAAAGGCATGATGTGTGGTAATTGTGCAAAGCATGTTAAAGACGCATTAGAATCAATAAACGATATTAGTGCTGAAGTTGATTACAAATCTGGTATTGCAGAAATTACTTTTAGTAATGAAACAATAACTAATGAACAAATAACAACTGTAATTACTAATGCAGGTTATCAAGTGAAAAATATAAAATAATTTAAAAAGCTAACCATTTACAAAAATGGTTAGTTTTTGTTCTTTTTAACCTTCTAATTACGTATAATATTATAGTTTTATAGGGGGATTGATGATGTATTTAGTTGATTATGTAGATTTGTTTTTAAAAAATGATGTGGTTTATAAAAAAATAACTATAAATTATAAAATTAGTAGTTTTACAGATGATTCAAAAAAATGTATAGCATCATCAGTTTTTTTTGCAATAAAAGGGATAAATAATGATGGTCATAATCTGATTGATAAAGCAATAGAAAATGGGGCAAGGACAATTGTTTGTGAAGAATTACCAGAAATAATGTTATCAAATATTAATTATATAAAAGTAAAATCTTCTAAGAAAGCATATCATTTAATTTTATTATATTTGGTAAAAGACAAATTAAAGAAAATGAAAATTATTGGTATAACTGGTACAAATGGAAAAACAACCGTTTCAACCCTTACATATGAGATGCTTAAGTATTTAAATATTTCAAGTATGCAAGTTGGAACAAATGGGACATTTGTTTACCAATCAAAAATTAAAAAAGAAACTAAAATTGATACACCAAATACAACTCCAAAATTATCAATTATTTTAGAAATAATTAAAAAATTCCCACAAATTGATTATTTAATTATGGAAGTAAGTTCTGAAGCTCTAGTAGCAAATAGAATTGATGAAATTAAATTTGACACAGTTGTATTTACTAATATAGGTCATGATCATTTAAATTCTCATCATTATTTTAAAGATTATCTAAAAGCTAAATTAAAATTACTTTCTTTAACAAAACCATCTGCCAATGCAATAATTAATGTTGAAGATAAAAACGCGTATTTCTTTTTAAAAAGGGCTGAAGAATTAAAACTGAAAGTTAAAACCTTTGGCTTATTTAATGGTGAATTAGAAGGAGAAATTTTATCTATAAATAAAGATTATATGATGATAAAAATATATTCAAGTAATTATGAATACATTATCGGTACAAATTTACTTGGTAAATTTAATTTGTTAAATATTTTAACTTCATTATGTATTCTTGAAAATGAAAAAATATCAATCAATAAAGTATTAGGTGTTTTTGAAAAACCGATTTATATAATCGGAAGATATGAAAAATATTATCTTCATAATCGAAATGTTTATATCGATTATGCTCACAATCCCGAAGCAATTAAAGAATTTTTAACAACATTAAATAAATTAAAGAAAAATCAAAAAATAATAACTGTAATTGGTGCAGGTGGTAATAAAGATGAAAAAAAACGGCCAAAAATGGGCGAATATGCGAGTTTATTATCCGATTTAATTATTTTTACAGAAGATAATTCCCGTGATGAAAACGTCAAGTTAATAATAGAAGGATTAATTAGTGGTACAAAAAGAAAAAATTATTTAATTGAATATAATCGTGAAACAGCTATCAAAAAAGCATTTTTAAATTCATCAACAAATGATTATATTGTATTATTAGGGATGGGACCAGATAAGTACAGAAACAATAAAACTGATTTACAGATGGCAGAGGAGGTAAAAATAATTGAATAATCATCAAATAATCATTATTTCAACTTTATTACTGATTGTTTCGACAATATCATATATTATTATCATTCCTTTATTTAAAAGTAAACAAATTACGCAAACTGTTAGAACTCTTGGCCCAAGAACACATTATTTAAAAAATAAAACACCAATTTTAGGTGGCGTTGTCATTACTTTAGGAACGCTAATAAGTCTTTATTTATTTTTGTTTATCAATCCATTAAAGGCAAATTATGATATAAAAGAAGTATTAATTTTATTAATTCCTTTTGTAGGATATTTTTTCTTAGGTTTAATTGATGATTTAAAAATTATAACTTTGAAAGATAATGAAGGAATATCAATAAAAAATAAATTTTTTTTAGAATTGATAATTGCAGTTATTGTTTTTTGTATGATACTATCATTTAACCATTCAACAATCATAAATTTTTATGGTACGGATATTAATTTATATTTCTTCTATGGCGTCTTTTTAGTTTTTTTCTTTATGGCATATACTAATGCGGTTAACTTTACTGATGGAATAGATGGGCTTGCGGCAGGAGTAAGTTTAATAGTCACGATTTCTTTAGTGCTAATTGCATATAAAAATAATAATAAGTTAGTTTTTTATATGGGAATTTCACTTGCAGTTCAATTAATTGCTTTTTTGTTTTTTAATTTGCATAAAGCACAAATTTTTATGGGTGATACTGGATCACTTGCAATTGGTGGTGTTCTTGCTTCAATGGCAATTCTTTTAAAAGCGGAAATGATTTTATTTTTAATGGGAATTGTTTATTTTATCGAAGCATTATCAGTTGTCGTTCAAATATTTGTATATAAAAAATATCACAAAAGAATATTTAAAATGGCACCAATCCATCATCATTTAGAACTAATAGGGTTAAATGAATGGCAAATTGATTTTTTAGGTTGGAGTATTACAATTGTTTTTTGTTTAGTAAGTTTATTTTTGGAAGGGGTATTTTAATGAATTATGATGATAAATATTATTTATTATTAGGAATGGGTATTTCAAATCAAGCAATTAAGAACTATTTTGAACAAAAAAACATTAATTATGATACTTTTGATGATAAATATAACGATTTATCTTCAATCCTTGATTTAAAAAAATATGATTATATAATAAAAAGTCCAAGTATAACTTTAGAACATCATATTATTAAAATCGCAAAAAAAGATAATATTCCAGTAATTTCTGATTTAGAATTATTCTATCTGTTTAAACCAAAGCAAAAATACATTTCTATAACCGGTTCGAATGGTAAAACAACTGTAACTTATTATCTTCATCAATTATTAAATAAAAATAATGTTAAAAATATAATTGCCGGAAATATTGGCATACCTTTATTTTCAATAATTAATGAAATTGAAGATGATGTCTTAATTATTATTGAAACATCAAGTTATATGTTAGAATCAATTGTAAATTTTAAGCCTTTAATTCATGTTATTACAAATATTTATCCACATCATTTAGAACATCA
>CAYVQA010000072.1:0-5664 GCA_964453965.1 uncultured Staphylococcaceae bacterium | reverse complement strand
CCATTTTTAATTGTTGGTTATTTAGTTGCTTTAGTAATTACTTTCTTCGTACCACCAATTTATACGGGAATCGCTTTTGACTCTGGTGGAGTTGCAAGTGGGCCAATGACAACAACATTTATTTTACCATTTGCAATTGGTGCATGTACAACTTTAGGTGGAAATATAATGACCGATGCTTTTGGAATCGTTGCGATGGTCGCAATGACACCATTAATAACAATTCAAGTTTTAGGTTTATATAGTAAGATAAGACAAAAGAAATTGATTAAGAAAGCGCATAGCGAACTTCTTCAATTAGAAAATGATATGATTTATTATGAGGAGGTGTAGTTAAGTGACTAATCAAATAATGATGATTCTATCAATTATTAGCCGTGGTAAAGCTAAAAAATATATGGATGAATTATATAACCGCGGAATTCGTGTTAATATGCAAACACATGGAACTGGAACTGCATCGACAGAAATGAAAGACTTATTTGGGTTAAAAAGTAATGATAAAGATATCGTAATTAGTCTTGGAACCTCAACAATTATTGCTTCATACATCAATCGCTTAGAAAATCAATTTGAATCAAGAACAGAATATGAAGGAATAATGATGTGTGTTAAATTATCAGCTATAAACCGATTAACCTCAGAAATTATCACCAATATCGGAAATAAAATTGAAACTGGAGGCGTAACGCAAATGCAAAATGAAAATAAACATCAATTAATTTTAGTATCTGTAAATCAAGGTTGTGTTGAAGATGTTATGATAACAGCTAAAAAAGCAGGTGCAACAGGTGGAACTGTCTTTAGCGCAAGACTTGCAGAAACGGAAAAATTAGAGCAATTTGGTATGGTTGCGGTAGAAGATGGTAAAGAAATTATTGCAATTTTATCACCATCAACATCCGCAAAAAATATTATGGAAGCAATCAACCAAGAACATGGAATTAATACAAAAGCAAATGGTATTGTTCTTGCAGTTCCGGTTGAAAAAGCATACAAAATTTAGTCATAAATGGTCTTGGTTAATAATCAAGGCCATTTTTTTAAAATTTATAAATAATAATATTTAATCAAACCTAAATTTGACCTTTTTTTTAATTTCAATTAGATAAAATATAGCCAAAAAAGAAAGGGTCTATATGAAAAACAAAAAGAAAATTTTATTAAAAATATTTAGTATCTTAACAATTTTAAATATTGTATTTAGTTTTAAATTTATAAAGATGTTTGCACAAACAACCGAAGATAACGGGATTGTTCAATATATTTACAATCAAAAAGAATTTGCTAATAATGAAGAAATTGTTTTAACAATTAATTTAACCGATGTTGTAAAGGTAAGTGAAATAGATTTAAGAATCAAAATTAATCCCAATGTTTTACAACCATTAATGGAAAATAATCGTTATTTTCGATTTACAGCTCTATCGATATTTGAAAATGAAGATATCATCAACAGTTATACTGATGATACATTATGGTTAAAACTAACAAAAACGCACAATATTAATGACGATTATCTAATAGGTAGTAAAAACAATGTTACAATAATTAAATTTACAAGTCTCACAAAGATTAAAAATATCGAAGAATACATAAATGATGAGCAAATTATGATTGATTTATTTGATGCAAGTCGTAATAAAATAAATATAACGACTAATTATAGCGAAAAAATAGCTTATAATTGGACATTAAATAGTAATAGTATAATGGTAAACTCTAATCCTTTAGAATTAAATGATTATCTTATAATTAGTAATCGAATTCAAAATGAATACAAATTAAGTATCACTAATAATATTAATTATCAAAAAATAGGACTTTACGAAATTAAAATTGCCATTTATGATTTAATAAATAATGATATCATAAGTGAAGTTGTTCGCATTAATGTTGTTGATTTAGAAGCTCCGGAGTGCATTTTTTCACCAGAAAATGATATAATCGAAATTGAAGATACAAAGTTGAAAGATTTAAACTTAAATGATTATTTTACATTTACGGATAATTATGATCAATTTGTTAATGTATCGTTTGAATATTACACATTAGATGATGAAAAAATAGCAAGTTTAGAACAGTTAATTAATTATTTAGGCACAATTCAAACGGCAAAATTTAATGTTTTTGCGGCGGACTCAAGCGGTAATACAAGCGAAAAATATGAATATAAAATTCAAATTAAGGATACAACACCACCAATCCTTAGAATTGATGATCAAATTGAAATAACCGTTAATGACAAATTAAACTTAAAGGAATATATCAATATTTCTGATAATTATGATCCTAATCCAAGTTATGCAATATCATATTATTATGAAGATGGAACGGAATGCTTTGATGTGGAAAACGCAATAAAAACAGGGAAAAATTTGTTTATTAAAATAGTTGGATTTGATAACCAAAATAATTATACAAATGAAAAAAAGATTAATTTAATTGTTATAGATAATGTTTCTCCAGAAATAATAATAAAAAGTAATGAATTAGAAGATCGCTTTATCAAAAATTTTGATTATTTAAATCATTTTGAATTTAGCGATAATGTATCTAATAATTTAAAAATTACTTTTATTTTTGGACTTGATTTAATAGTAGACAATAGTATAAATGATGATAATATTAATAAAAAATTTAAAGAACTATTGAATGAAAATTTAACAATTACATTTTCAATTCAAGTAAAAGATGAATCTGGAAACGCATCATTATTAGAAAATTGTAAATTTAGCGTAATAGATACTACTTCACCAGAAATAATAATTAAAAATATTGAAAATGGCAGAACATATTCATCAATTGAAACAATTGATTATGAAATAATTGATAATTATTCAAAAGATATAAAAACGGAAATAATAATCAATGATTTACCATATAATGGTTATCTAGAATTAAAAAATGGTTTAAATACAGTATCCATCACCGCAACAGATGAATTTGAAAACACAAAAACTATTATTTTACAATTTACGATTGACCAAGAAAACAAAGAACAAAAAACAAATACAAACATTTTAAAAAATGATTTTAGTTATGAAATGATTTTTTTAGTAATTATATTATTTCTATCATTTATAATTGTTATCTATCGTGCTTTTTTAATTCAACATCAATCTAAACGCAAAATTCAGAAATAATTCAAGTAAAAGTCATTACAAAAATTAACATTTATGGTATAATTATAATGTAGAAAGAAGGTGATTGACATGGGAATAGCCTTTGTTGATTCACTAATTCGTCCTAAGCGAATAGTGGACCATATTAATAGTAAAAAAAATACAATCTTTTATTTTTTATTTTTAGTAGTGCTTTTTGTTTTACCAAATATTGTATATGTTATTAATACAGGCGGAATTGATAAATCTGATGTTAATTCAATTATTGAAACAATATGTTCTGAAGAAATGATACCATATCAAATAATAAATAATGAATTAGTATATAATGGAACTGATGAATCTAAAGCTGTTCTTGCAAAATCTGACTCAGCGCAGATAGCAGTTTTATTTACTGATTTAACTGATAATGAACTAACTAAAGCTATTAATAATGCGTTAAATGATAAAACTAGTTTAATGTCATCACCGTTAATTTTAATTTTTGCAAAAAACGGAATTTCTTTAGGAATGGGCTTATCAAGTAGTACATTTGTAAATATTAAAAATTTAATGAATTATGATAAATTTAATATTGAAAATTTAAATTTCGCTAATATAAAAGATTTAACAACCCAAAATACGATAAGTTCTATTCTTTTATCAATTGCGAGTGAATACAAAACAACTTTAATATGCATAATGTTACCGATGCTTTTTATCGGAGGAATAATTAATTTACTAATTTTAATGTTTATTCCAGTATTAATATGTTATATTTTTAATAAAGGTTTAAATATTAAATTTGGAACAATTTTTAAACTTGCAATTTATTCATTTACACCATTTGTGTTTGCGACTTTAATTTCGGTTGGAAATTCAAGTTCAATTCTAGCAATGATTTTTGAATTTATTTCACTAATATATTTATTCATAAGTATGAGCAGTTATTACATACAAGAAAATGGAGGACAACATGAGTTATAATTTTAATCTTATTGAAAAAAAATGGCAAAAATATTGGGAAGAACATCAAACATTTAAAACAGATATGTATGATTTTTCTAAACCAAAATTCTATGCTCTAGATATGTTTCCTTATCCATCAGGAGTAGGACTTCATGCTGGTCATCCAGAAGGCTATACCGCAACCGATATTGTATCAAGAATGAAAAGAATGCAAGGCTACAATGTATTACATCCAATGGGATATGATTCATTTGGGTTACCAGCTGAACAATATGCGATTCAAACTAATAATCACCCTAATGGTTTTACAGTAAAAAATATCAAAAGTTTTACAGCACAATTAAAAGAATTAGGATTTGATTATGATTGGTCAAAAATGACTTCAACAAGCGATCCCGAATTTTATCATTGGACACAATGGATTTTTAAAAATCTTTATCTTGATGGTTATGCAAAATATATTGATATGCCTGTTAATTGGTGTGAAGAATTAGGAACAGTACTTTCTAATGATGAAGTTATCGATGGTAAATCAGAACGTGGTGGATACCCTGTTATTCGTAAAAATATGAAACAATGGGTAATTGACCAAGCAGCATTTGGCGATCAATTATTAGAAGGACTAAACAGAATTGACTGGCCGGAATCAACAAAAGAAATGCAACGAAATTGGATTGGACGTAGTGAAGGTGCACTAGTTGATTTTAATGTCGCATCATCAAATGAAAAATTCACTGTATTTACAACTAGATGTGATACATTATTTGGTGCAACGTATTGTGTATTATCACCTGAACATGAGATTGTAAGAAAAATTACGACAAATGAACAAAAAGAAATTATTGAAAATTATATTAAAGAAGCAAGTAAAAAGAGTGAACTAGAAAGAACATCTTTAAATAAAGAAAAAACAGGCGCATTTACTGGTAGTTATGCAATTAATCCTGTAAATGACAAATTAATACCAATATTTATTTCTGATTATGTTTTAGCAAGTTATGGAACCGGCGCAATAATGGCTGTTCCAGCTCATGATGAACGCGACTATGCTTTTGCAAAAAAATTCGGACTAGACATTATTCAAGTCTTAGAAGGTGGTGACATCACTAAAGAAGCTTATACTGGTGATGGTGTTCACATTAATTCAGGATTCTTAGATGGCTTAAATAAACAAGATGCAATTGATAAAATGATTAATTTTCTTGAAGAAAAGAAAATTGGTACAAAGAAAATCAATTTCAAATTTAGAGAATGGATTTTTGCAAGACAAAGATATTGGGGAGAACCTGTTCCAATTGTTCATTTAGAAGACGGTTCAATTCATGCTTTAGCTGATGATGAATTACCACTTGTTTTACCTGAACTTGAAAATTATAAATCAGTAAATGGAAAAGCTCCACTTGAAAATGCAACAGAATGGAAAAAATATAACCACAATGGCATTAGTGGAACAAGAGAAACATCGACAATGCCTGGTTCAGCTGGTTCAAGTTGGTATTTTATAAGATATTTGGATCCGCATAATGATAAAGAGATTGCTGACCCTAAATTAATTAAACATTGGTTACCAGTTGATTTACATATTGGTGGA
>CAYVQA010000071.1:3136-5758 GCA_964453965.1 uncultured Staphylococcaceae bacterium | reverse complement strand
ACTGTCGCATGCTTTGCATTGTTTGCATTTCTGATGCGAGTGAGCATATCGGCGATTACGTCTGACATTTGCATGTTAATTAAACTCCTTATGCAAGTTAATTTTTATCTTGCTGCCGCATTCCCTGCGGCTGCCTACCCGCGGTCAAACGCGGCACAAGCCGCGTTTCCTGCCGGACAGTTGGGTTTTGTTCGGTAATTGTCTTACCAGGATGCCTTTTTTACGCCCGGAATCTGGCCTTTGTAAGCGAGTTCACGGAAGCAGATACGGCAGATGCCGTATTTGCGAAGATAAGCGTGGGGGCGTCCGCAGATCTTGCAGCGATTGTATCTACGAGTAGAATACTTCGCCGGCTTCTGCTGTTTCAGGATCATAGCTGTTTTTGCCATTTTCTGTTTCCCCTTTAATTATTCTTTTTCAAAGGGAGCGCCCATAAGAGTGAGCAGCTCTTTTGCTTCTTCGTCGGTATTTGCAGTCGTTACGAAAACAATGTCCATACCGCGGATCTTGTCGATCTTGTCATATTCGATTTCAGGGAAAATAAGCTGTTCCTTAAGGCCGAGCGCGTAGTTACCGCGACCATCGAAGCCGTTAGGATTGATTCCCTTGAAGTCTCTAACTCTCGGAAGAGCGAAATTGAAGAGCTTATCGACGAATTCGTACATTGTCTCGCCGCGGAGAGTTACCTTCGCGCCGATCTTCATGCCCTGACGGAGCTTGAAGTTTGCGACAGACTTCTTTGCAGTTGTGGGAACAGCTTTCTGTCCCGTGATCTGAGAGAGTTCTGCGATTACGTTATCAATAACCTTCGCATTGTCCTTAGCGTCGCCGCAGCCTACGTTTACGACTACTTTTTCGAGCTTAGGAATCTGCATCGGGCTCTTGTATTCGAATTTCTTCATAAGAGCCGGTGCAACTTCTTCTTTATAAGTTACTTTTAATCTTGCAGTTGCCATTTACATTACCTCCGATCAAAGTTCTTCGCCGCACTTAGCGCAGACGCGAACCTTGGACTGTTTGCCGTCTTTGCCTTCGGTAAACTTGTGCTTGATTCTGACACCCTTTTCGCATTTAGGGCACCAGAGCTGTACCTTAGACGCATAGATTGCGCCTTCTACGTCGATGATGCCGCCTGCATCACCCTGTCTTCTCGGCTTTGTGTGCTTATGAACGATGTGCACACCGGATACGATAACCTTGTTTTCCTTAGGGGAAACTGCGATTACCTTACCGCGCTTGCCCTTATCGTTACCGGAGATAACTACTACGGTATCATCGGTCTTAATATTAAGTGTTTTCTTCATCATTACCGAATTCCTCCGTTAAAGTACTTCGGGAGCGAGAGAAAGGATCTTGAGATAGTCCTTTTCACGAAGCTCACGAGCCACAGGTCCGAATATACGTGTTCCTCTGGGGTTTTTATCATCCTTGATGATGACTGCTGCGTTCTCATCGAAACGAATCGAGGAGCCGTCTGCTCTCTTAAGACCGTGTACAGTTCTTACAACGACAGCCGTAACGACTTCGCCCTTCTTAACCATACCGCCGGGAGCAGCTTTCTTTACTGTGCAGATAATAACATCACCGATATTGGCATAGCGTCTGCCGGTGCCGCCGAGAACACGGATGCACATAAGCTCTTTAGCGCCGGTATTATCGGCAGCCTTCAAATATGACTCTTGCTGAATCATTCTTCGTGTCCTCCTTATTTAGCTTTTTCTACGATTTCGACAACACGCCATCTCTTTGTTTTAGAAAGGGGTCTTGTCTCCATTACTGTTACCTTATCACCGATGCCGCAGATGTTGTTTTCATCGTGAGCATGGATCTTAGAGGTACGCTTGATTATTTTTCCGTAAAGCGGGTGTCTTACGTTATCCTTGATGGCAATAACAACAGTCTTGTCCATCTTGTCGGAAACTACGATACCGGTACGGGTCTTTCGCATATTGCGTTCTACTGTCATGACTCGTCCTCCTTATGCTTCCTTCTCGTGAAGTATAGTCATTACACGAGCGATGTCACGCTTGACTTCCACGATCTTGTGTGTATTGTCAAGCTGTTTGATAGCGTGCTGGAAACGGAGGTTGAAGAGCTCACCTTTAAGCTCCTTGAGCTTTTCGTTGAGCTGTTCGGAGGTCATTGCACGGAGTTCAGTTGTTTTCATCTCTAATTATGCCTCCTTCTCTTCACTCTCGGTTTTGGTTACGAATTTGCACTTAATGGGGAGTTTGTGAGACGCAAGACGCATAGCCTCTTTTGCGACTTCTTCGGAAACTCCGCTCATTTCGAACATAACTCTGCCGGGTTTAACAACAGCAACCCAATATTCGGGAGAACCTTTACCGGAACCCATTCGAGTTTCGGCAGGCTTTTCGGTTACGGGCTTATCGGGGAAGATTTTGATCCAAACCTTACCACCACGCTTTGTGTAACGTGTCATAGCGATACGGGCTGCTTCGATCTGGTTGCTCGTGATCCATGCAGGTTCGAGAGCTACGAGACCGTATTCACCGTTGGAAACGGTATTGCCGCGATGAGCTTCACCCTTGAGGCGGCCGCGCTGCACGCGTCTGTATTTTACTCTTTTAGGCATTAACATAGCTTACTTCGCGCCTCCTT
>CAYVQA010000071.1:0-3036 GCA_964453965.1 uncultured Staphylococcaceae bacterium | reverse complement strand
ACGCGTCTGTATTTTACTCTTTTAGGCATTAACATAGCTTACTTCGCGCCTCCTTCCTTGGGTGCTCTGTTGTAGTCGCGTCTGTCGCCGCCCTGACGACGATCGCCGTTGTTACGACGTCTGTTATCGCCATTGCGTCTGTCGCCGCGTCTGTCACCGTTGCGTCTGTCGCGTCTGTCGCGAGGAGCAGCGGGCTTTTCAGAGCCGGATCTCTGAATTTCGGGAAGAACTTCGCCCTTGTAAATCCATACCTTGACGCCGATCTTACCGTAAGTTGTGTTAGCTTCCCAGAAGCCGTAATCAATGTCCGCACGAAGCGTCTGGAGCGGGATTGTGCCTTCGTGGTAGTGCTCGGTACGTGCGATTTCCGCGCCGCCGAGACGACCGCTGCAGCAAGTCTTGATTCCCTTAGCTCCGCACTTCATCGTTCTTGCAATCGCCTGCTTCATAGCGCGGCGGAAAGAGATTCTGCGTTCAAGATCGCCTGCGATCTTTTCCGCAACGAGCTGTGCGTCCATGTCGATATTGCGAATCTCAACAACGGAAACGGAAGCGGGCATACCTGCCTTAGCTTCGATTTCAGCCTTGAGTTCGTTGATAGCTGCGCCCTTGGGACCGATTACAAGACCGGGCTTAGCGCAGTGGATGATAACTTTGATTCTGCCGTTAGCGCGTTCGATTTCGATCTTCGGAACGCCTGCTGCCTGCAGTTTCTTCTTGAGATAATTTCTCAAGTTGTAGTCGGAAACGAGAGTATCGCCAAACTTTTCATCGGAGGCATACCATCTCGAGTCCCAGTCTTTGATAACGCCGACACGCATGCCGTGCGGATTAACCTTCTGACCCATATTAGCTTGTCCTCCTTAGTTTCTTTCTTTTACTTTGAGAGTGATGTGGCAAGTTCTCTTAAGTATTCTGTCTCCGCTGCCTTTTGCTCTCGGCATCCATCTCTTGAGAGTGGGGCCGGGGCAAACGAAGCATTCAGAAATATAGAGCTTGCTTGCATCCATCTCGAAATTATTTTCTGCATTTGCCATCGCGCTCTTGAGGAGCTTGATAAGATGCTCGCAGACGCCTTTGTTGGTGTTCTTAAGAATACCCATAGCAGTCTCCACGTCCTTGCCGCGGATAAGATCGAGCACAGGTTTTACCTTGATGGGCGAAATGCGTACATATTTCAAATATGCAACAGCTTCCATTTTAGGTTTTGACCTCCGTTTTGTAACGTGTTTTTATCCGGATTACTTACCGTTGTTGGACGTTTTCGAGCCTGCATGGCCTTTGAACGTACGAGTGGGCGCGAATTCGCCGAGTTTGTGTCCTACCATATCTTCCGTAACGTATACGGGGATATGCTTTTTACCGTCGTGAACGGCGATAGTATGGCCGACAAATTCGGGGAAGATTGTGGACGCGCGGCTCCATGTCTTAAGGACTTTCTTATCGCCCTTTTCATTCATGGCGCAGATTCTCGCGAAGAGTTTTTCTTCAACGAACGGCGCTTTCTTTAAGCTTCTGCTCATGTTGTCAGTCCTCCTTATTTACCGTTTCTGTGCTTTACGATGTTCTTCTCAGTGCGGGAATTCTTCTTACGAGTCTTATAACCGAGAGCGGGCTTGCCCCAAGGAGTAAGCGGGCCGGGATGACCGATAGGAGATTTACCCTCACCACCACCGTGCGGGTGATCGCAGGGGTTCATTACAGAACCGCGAACAGTAGGACGAACGCCCATGTGACGTTTTCTACCTGCCTTGCCGATCTTAACGGTATCATGCTCGATGTTACCGATCTGACCGATTGTAGCCTTGCAGTCAAGACGAACCTTACGAACTTCGCCGGAAGGGAGACGAATCTGTGCGGTGCCGTTTTCCTTAGCCATAAGCTGAGCCTGAGCACCTGCGGAACGAACGAGCTGAGCGCCCTTGCCGGGGTAAAGCTCGATGTTGTGGATGATTGTACCGACAGGAATGTCGGAAATAGGAAGCGTGTTACCGGGCTTGATGTCGATCTTGGAGCCGGAATAGAGCACGTCGCCGGGCTTAACGCCGATAGGAGCGAGGATGTAGCTCTTTGTGCCGTCTTCATACTGAACAAGCGCGATGTAAGCACTTCTGTTAGGGTCGTACTCGATACCGATAACAGTTGCAGCGCCTTCATTCTGACGCTTGAAGTCTACGATACGATACTTAACCTTGTTTCCGCCGCCATGATGACGAACGGTGATTTTACCGGTGTTGTTACGTCCGGCGTGCTTCTTCTTGATAGTAATAAGGCTCTTTTCGGGAGTGAACTTAGTAACTTCATCAAAAGAAGCAACTGTCATGCCGCGTCTACCGGGAGTTGTAGGTTTATATTTAATAGTAGCCATTTGTAACCTCCCGAATTAATACATACCTTCGAAGAACTCGATCGGCTTGGAATCGGCTGTAAGAGTTACGATAGCTTTTTTCCAAGCTGCGGTGTATCCCTGGGATACGCGGAGTCTCTTAGGTTTTCTCTTCATATTGATCGTGTTAACGGCAGAAACTTTTACTCCGAAAAGATTTTCAACCGCGTGTGCGATCTCGCCTTTGGTCGCCTTCGGTGCAACACGGAACGTGTACTTCTTCTCACCGAGTCGAGCCATACTTGCTTCGGTAATTACCGGAGCCAGGATTACGTCTTCTGCAAATTTCATTACGCGTAAACCTCCTCGATTTTTTCTACCGCACCGCGAGCTACGATGAAGGTGTCGCAATTGAGGATATCATAAACGTTGATCGTGTTATACTGAGCTGTCTTTACGCCGGGAATGTTAGCAAAGGACTTAACAACGCAAGCGTCGTTATTGTCGAGGACTACGAGAGCCTTCTTCTTTGCGCCGACTGCAGCAAGCATATTAACCATCGTCTTTGTCTTGTACTCATTCGTTTCGATCTTGTCAACAACGATCATTTCGCCGTCGGCAACCTTAGAAGAAAGAGCACTAAACATTGCAACGCGTTTTGTCTTCTTAGTCATAGATACGCGATAATCGCGGGGCTTCGGGCCGAGAGC
>CAYVQA010000070.1:0-5780 GCA_964453965.1 uncultured Staphylococcaceae bacterium | reverse complement strand
AAATATAATTGGTAATTTAATAAATAAAATTACTAAAAGAATGAAACTAGTATCATTAATTCAAACATTATTATTATTAATTTTAATTGCTGTTTTTTTAGTTTTTAACTTTTCATTAAATGATATTCTAACAAATAATATCAATTTAACAATAGATGAAATTTTAGATAAAGTATTTATAATTAAATTGTTTTATAAATATATTATGAATAATAATTTAATTTATTTTTTAATAATCCTATCAATATGTATAACTTTTTATTTAATTGGTATAATTATTCGTAAAAATGAATTTGGTAAAGAAACTTATTATGCAAAAAGCAACATAAAAATAATAAAATATTCTCAAAATAATTCATTTATTACACTTTTAAAGAAAGAAGCAAACCGTTTCTTTACAAATCCAATGTATATAATGAATACATCGTTTGGATTAATTTTAGTTATTGGCACCGCAATTTACGTAATGGTAACTGGTAGAGATTTAGTTGATACGATGGTTAAACAATTATTAAATCTTTCTGCAAGAAATTCACCTTATATCGTTTTAATGCTTGCGGCCGCATTTTTATCAACTGTTTGTACAACATATTGCAGTATATCATTAGAAGGAAAAACGTTTTGGATTTTAAAATCACTTCCATTAAAAGAAAAAACAATTATTTATGCAAAAATAGCATTTAACATATTATTAGCCGGAACATCTGGAATAATCGCAAGTATCATTATTTGTTTTGTTTTTGGCTTTAAATATCTATTAATTTATATACCTTTTATAATATTATTAATCGTACTTATTAGTTCAATTGGCCTATATTTAAATTTATTATATCCTAAAATGGAATGGGACCAAGATATCGTGCCGATAAAACAAAGTATGTCGGTTTTAGTAGTCATGTCAATAGGTTTTATTTTACCAATTATTTTTTTAGGAATTTATCTTATTTTAGAATCATTTATAAATGTAAACATAATTATAATTATTTTTGATCTTATTTTAATTATTTTAAACTTAATTGTTTATAAATTATTAAATACGAAAGGGATTAAATTATTCAAATTGATTAACTAAGGAGAAATTATGAAAACAGTCGTACTAGCTGAAAAACCTTCAGTCGCAAGGGAAATTGCAAGAATCTTAAACTGCAATCAAAAAATCCCTGGCGGATTACAAAATCAAAATTATATTGTTACTTGGGCTTTAGGTCACTTAGTAACTTTAGCAATGCCTGAAGAATATGATGAAAAATACAAAAATTGGGATTCATCGATGTTACCAATTATTCCTGAAAAGTTTAAAACAAGCGTCATAAAAGAAACAAGCAAACAATATCATTTTGTCAAAGAATTAATAAACGATAAAAATACAAGTGAAGTAATTATTGCGACTGACGCAGGCAGAGAAGGAGAGTTAGTCGCAAGATTAATTATCAAACAAGCAAAATGTACAAAAACTCTTAAAAGATTATGGATTTCTTCAATGACTGATACGGCAATTAAAGATGGATTTAAAAACTTATTACCAGCTTCAAAATATGATAATTTATATTATAGTGCACTTGCCAGAGCAAAATCAGATTGGCTTGTTGGTTTAAATGTCACGCGTGCCTTATCTTGTAAATATAATGCCTCACTAAATGCTGGAAGAGTACAAACGCCAACAATTGCGATGGTTTTAGAAAAAGAAAATGAAATAAATAAATTTATTCCGACCCCATATCATTTAGTATATTATGTTTATCCATACAAAAACAAAAAAATATCTTTTTTAGCAGAAATTCCTGGTGATAAAACGGCCTTATCTTATTTGAATTTAAATTTAGATGAAGAACAAATGACTGATTTTATCAATGAAATTTCACCTAATTTTTTTGAACTAAGTGATGGAACAATGATTTCATCTCCTACAGAATATGCAGGAGGAACAAGGATTTTTAAAGAAAGTCGCTTACAAGATATTTTACAAAAAACAAAAAATACAAATCCAATTGTCACAAAAGTAGAAAAAAAAGAAAAGAAAAAACAAAGTCCTTTATTATACGATTTAACTGAACTTCAACGTGATGGAAATAAAATATATGGGTTCTCACCAAAACAAACGCTCGACATTATTCAAAACTTATATGAAAAACATAAAATTTTAACCTATCCAAGAACTGATTCACGTTATTTAACAACAGATATGTATGCGACAATCAAAGACCGGATTAAAGCTATAAGCTATAATAATTTTTCACAAATTACCAAAAAACTTTTAGAAAAACCTTTAAAAAATTCTAAAAAAATCTTTGATAATTCAAAAGTTTCAGATCATCATGCGATAATACCAACTGAACAATATCCAAATATTATGGCATTATCTAGTAATGAATTAAAAATCTATGAACTAGTCATAAAACGTTTCTTAGCCGTTTTTTTAGATGATTATACATATTTAGAAACAAAAGTTTCATTAAATATCAATGGCTATACTTTTAAAGCCAAAGGGAAAACTGATCTTAATTTAGGATGGCAAGAATTATACAAAAATATAAAAAGTGATGATCCAGACGATTATATTAACGATCTACCAATTTTTAAAGAAAAAGATATTTTAAAAAATGGCACGATTGAAGTAAAAAAAGCACTTACTACTCCACCTGCAAGATATACTGAAGCGACAATCTTATCCGCAATGGAACATCCTTCAAAATTTGTAACTAATCGCTATGATAAAGAAATATTAGAAGATACCGGAGGACTAGGAACTCCAGCAACAAGAGCGGATATTTTAGAAAAATTATTTACAAATGGTTATTTAGAATTAAAATCAAAATCAATTTATCCAACCAATAAAGCAAAAAAATTAATTGATTTAGTTCCGGAAGACTTAAAATCACCATTACTAACTGCAAACTATGAAACAAGGTTAAAAAAGATTGCGGAAGGAAAAGAAAAAGAAAATATCTTTTTAGATGATATTATAAAACAAACAAAAACAATGGTATCACAAGTCCAAAATAGCATCTTAGTTTATACACCAGATAATTTAACTTCTAAAAAATGTCCAGAATGTGGTAATTTACTACAAGAAATAACAACAAAAACGGGAAAAAGTTTAGCATGTATATCAAGAACATGTAATTACCGCGTTTCAATTTTATTACATACAATGACTAAATGTCCAAACTGTTATAAAAAATTAGATTTAGTAGGAACTGGAGAATCAGCAGTTTATCAATGTAGTTGTGGATTTAAGGAAAAGAAAATGACTTTTTTAAAAAATAGAGTTCAAGAAAAGAAAAAAGAAATGTCTAAAAAAGAAGTAAATACTTATTTAAAAAAACAAAATGACGATATTCCTAAAAATAATCCTTTTAGCGACTTTTTTAAATAAAATGCAAAATTAAGGACAAAATACTAATATTATAATATAATTAACAAGTATTAAATGGAGGTATAAAAGATGGAAAATAATCAAAATGAAAATATAAATCAACCTATAAAACAAGTTGATCCTGAAAAAGAAAAAAAGACAAAAATGTTTAAATTAATTGGTGGAATTGGTGGCTTTGTAATTCTAATTGTTATTATGATTTTAGCATTTAAACCAGCAAAATATGTTTCATGTATAACATTCTTAGGAAATGATATTACTGCTTATTATGATAATGATGGCAATTTAAAATTACCAAGTGATAGTGAAGTAGAACGTCCAGGATATGAATTTAAAGGATGGTTTACAACTAAAAAATTTATTAATGAATATGATCCTGATTCTTTTACTGGTAAAAAATTATATGCAAAATATGAACGCTTAGTTTATAATATTACTTATGAGGATTGCACTCAATCAAGCGACACACAATTAGAAGATAATAATGTTACCATTTGGCAACCAGATTATTTTTTCTTAAAATATAATGACAAAATAATAAGTGACGAAGCCGCAACAAAAGCATGGGGAAAATTAGTAGGTTCAGAAACTGACCGTGTTAATGTTTTATATATTTTAAATCCAGAATCAAATTCAGGTGAAGAATTTGTGCGTTGGGAAGTATATCTTGATTCAGACGATGAAATGAAAGAATGTATCATGACATTAACACCAGATAATGGTAAAAATTATGCAAAACTAGAAAAAGACTTTATCTTAGAATATAAAGACGCAACAGGAATTATCTTAAAAGCAATGTGGAAATAAAAAATAAAAAAGAATTTGTTCATAAACCGATTTGGTAATCTGACAAATTCTTTTTTTATAATGCATTATGTTTATTCTACTTCATCAACGGTTTTAAAAGCATAGCCTAAATTAATAGTGTCTTTTATAATCTTATCAAGCGCATTTTTATTACTAGATGATACAGTATGAATTAAAACAAAAGCACCATTATGTAATTGATCAAAATAGCTACGGTAACTATCTACTGATTCTTGACTTGAAGTAAGCCAATCTTTCCATGCGGCGGACCAAAAGATTGATTTATAACCAAGATTAGCCACGTTTAGAAGACTTTGATGGTCAAAAACTCCAGCCGGTGGTCGAAAATAATATGATAAGTTTTTAGCTGTCAACTTATAATATTCTTCTTGTAACAAATCTAAATCTTTCTTTAAATCAACTTTAGAAAGTGATGTAATTGGCCGATGATAAAAAGAATGACTACCAATTAAATGGTTGCTATAAGCAAGTCTTATCGCTAAAGAAGGAAATCTTTTAACGAAATCGCCTGTTACAAAGAAAGTTGCACGAACATTATTATCATCTAATATATCTAGAATTTCTGATAAATTGCCGTTATCATAACCGACGTCAAAGGTTAGATAAACTTCCTTTTTACTAGTATCACCATGATAATATGAATTGGTTCCCGAAATTATTTCCGCATATCTACCAATATTTGGTAAAGTATGTGTTGTATTTTTTTGGAATCCCCATCCTTCTGCACTTACTGTTAATGATAGTGGAAAAGTGAACAAAATAATGAATATTAAAATTTTTTTCATTTTATCCCTCATTTCATTTTGCTCATAAATAGTATTACCAAGAATAATTTTTTAATTAAATATTTAAATGGTAATATTTGTTTTTTAAAAATATCAAACTAAAATTAAACAAATAGGATAAAAGATATAAAACGATAAAACTTTTTAAATAATAAAAACTAATATGGTCTTCAAATAATTTTACTTTAAATATTAATAATAATAATTTTGAAGTTATCATCATAATTGATGATACAATAAAAAGTAATTTATTATCAATTTTAATTGGAATAATATTCTTATAAATAAAAAAGATAATAATTGTATAAAAGAAATATTCAAAAATAAAATTTAGAAGATTAAGAAAAAAATCTAATTTTGCAGTTTTAAAATTAGCCAAATCATCAATTAATTTATTACAAATTATAAAAACAAAAATAATTGAAATGATAATTAAAAATAAAACCATCATTTTTAAAAAAGCTTTAATTCTAATTTTCAAACCATTTTGATAATTATTAAAAATAAGGTTAATAATTTTAATAACAATATTTAAAAGTTTAGATGTAATCCATATCAAACTAATAAAATAAATAATGTTAATGAAAAGTTTTTCTTGATAAACTGCAGAATCACTAAAAGAAAATAAAGATAAAATTTGCTTAATTATTTCTTGAAAGGGTAAAAAAATAATTGTTAAAAAATAAGCAATGCCGGCAGAAAACAAATTAATAGGTAAATTATTTATAAACAAATGATATTGTTTAAATAATTTTTTAACAAAAGAAAATATTTTATTCATTACAATATTT
>CAYVQA010000069.1:0-5803 GCA_964453965.1 uncultured Staphylococcaceae bacterium | reverse complement strand
TCCTAATATGGTAGAATGGTTTGTTAAAATGGTAGAAGAAAGAAAACAAAATAATAATCATAAAAAAGAAAAGAAAAATTGGTAAGAGGTAACAAAATGAAAAATGTAATAATTATATCATCAACACCAAGAATTAATGGTAACTCAGAAATACTAGCCAATGAATTTGCAAGAGGATCTAAAGATGCTGGGAATAACGTTGAAGTAATTAAATTAAGAGATTATAAATTAAACTATTGTATTGGCTGTTATGCTTGTACTAAAACAGGAAAATGCATTCATAAAGATGGAATGAATGAATTATCAGAAAAACTAATAAAAGCAGATGTTATAGTATTTGCAACTCCTGTATATTTTTATTCAATGAGTGGGCAATTAAAAGTATTTATTGATAGATTAGTTCCAACATATACAAAAATAAAAGCAGATATTTATCTAATTGCAACTCAATATGATAATGATAAATCAATTATGGAAAATACTTTTGAAGCAATTAGAGGTTGTACAAGAGATTGCTTTGAAGGTTGCACTGAAAAAGGCGTAATTTATGGAATTGGCCTAGGAGACGTAAACGAAGCGTTAAAACATAAAGATTATATTGAACAAGCATATTCATTTGGCAAAAACTGTTAAATCAAATATAAAGATAAAAAGATATAATAATAGGCTGGGAAGGTAAAATATAATGAAAAATAAAACATTGACAGAGCGAATGCTCGAAGAAACATTAAGCGATAATTCACAAATTGAGTATTGCAAACAATGCAAAGATTGCATATTCAGGGACGATGGAACAGTTTGGAGTAATCACTATACTAAAACCAGCTGCCAAATTTACAAACATCCAAACTTTAAACCACTAGCCATAATGAATAATAAACGATTATGTGAATACCATAACAAAGGAAAAGATGATGAATAAACTAAAAGACGCAATCTATGGTTTCGCAGTAGCTGACGCATTAGGAGTACCATATGAATTCAATCAAAGAGGAACATTCAAATGCACAGATATGGTCGGATACGGAACATGGCAACAACCAAAAGGAACGTGGTCAGATGATACATCGATGACACTGGCGACTTGTAGAAGTATAAAAGAAAACAAAAAGATAGTTCTAGAAGATATTTTAGAAAGATTTCGCCAATGGTATAAAAAGGGTGAATACACTGCTCATAATGAAATGTTTGATATAGGTGGCACAACAAGATATGCACTTTCAACTGGAAAACCAGGAAAAGATATAACATCAAATGGTAACGGATCATTAATGAGAATCTTACCACTGGCTTTTACCAGCTGCACCGAACAAGAAATAAAAACAGTTTCAAGCCTTACCCATGCCCATGAAATATCGCAAACAGCGTGTGTTATTTATATCGCCATTGCCAAAAAAATGCTACAAGGTAATGACTTAAAAACAATTCTATTAGACTTAAAAAATTATGAAAAACCATTTGATAGATTGTATAATATTTACACATACAATGAAAATGAAATTAAATCAAGTGGATACGTAGTAGATACACTAGAAGCTGCATTATGGTGCTTAACCACAACCAACAACTATAAAGATTGTGTATTAAAAGCAGTAAATTTAGGTGAGGATACAGACACTGTAGCGGCAGTTGTCGGCGGTTTAGCCGGAATCAAATATGGATATGACGCCATTCCCAAAGAATGGATAAACGCACTTGCAAACAAATCATTAATTGAAAAATGTTTATTTTAAAATATTTAATTGATTTAAAAAATATATAACTACGTATTAATATAGTTTAAATAACGTGCAAAATTATGAAATAAAAAATGTGTTGTTGCTATTAATTTTATGTATTATTATTTTAACATTATGAGTATGTAATCCACAAATAAATAATTAAAATCTATGTATAATACAAAGATGTATTATTGAAATAAAAAAATTATTAAACTTATTGCAAAAAGTGATTAACACAACATGCTTTGAAACTCTCTTGTTGTGTTTTCTTTTTATAAAAGTTTATGCTAAAAAAATAAAAATAGAGGCTAAAATGAATAAAGAAGATATTTACAAATCATTACAAATATTTAAACCAATTGATTTAAATCAAAACATATTACTTAAATTGCCAATCATAATTGAAAGCAATGATTGCTTATTACAATTAATTTTAAAACCAGAATTAGATGGTTACACAATTGAAACATATTATGATACATGTGAAATTACAGGTAATATTTTTTCAGAATATAATGATAACAAAGATCAATATTATTATGATTTATTTATCGAAAATAATGAACATTATGATATTAAATATCAAAACAATAAATATTTTAAAAAATATCATAAAGATTATAGTTTAACTTGGGCTTTACATGAATTTATAAATTTTTTTATTAATCTTGATCAGTTCTATCAAAAAAACTCATAATCTACAAAAAAACAGAAAAATGAATTTTTTAAAAATTTGAATGTATCTTTCTTGACTCTCCCCTAAAAGGAATGAATATAATAATTACATGGAGGTTCAAAAAATGTATAAAATAGGCGAATTTTCAAAAATGACAAAAGTTACAATAAAAGCTCTAAGGTATTATGAAAAAGAAGGACTTTTAAAACCTGCTTTTATAGACCGATATACTAATTATCGGTATTATGAAAGTAGTCAATTAACAGATGTTTCGAAAATAGTATCCTTAAGACAAATGGGGTTGCCAATCAAAGATATAAAGAAAATTTTAACTGGAGCAGACTTCTTTGAAATTCTAAAACAAAGAAAAGAAATAATTGAAAATGAACTAAATAATTACAAACTTGAACTATCCAAAATAAATTATTTATTGGAGAAAAAATGTATGCAAAAAGAGATTTTTATTAAAGAAATTCCTAGTTCTATTATTTATTATTCTGATGGCATTGTAAAAAATTTTGCGCATATTTCAGAATTTGCTGTGACAACAGGAACAAAATGCGCAAAGGCAAATCCTAATTTAAAATGTTGTAATCCTGATTATTGTTATATAAGTTACTTAGATGGCGAATATAAAGAAGAAAATATAAAGATAAGATATGCGCAAGCAGTTGAAAATTTTGGAATTGAAACAGATGATATAAAATTTATGACTGTTCCGAAAATTTCTGCTATATGTATATATCATAAAGGATCATATGATAATTTGCGCGATTCATATAATATTATTCTAAAATATATTGAAGAAAATGAATATGAAATTATTGATAATGCGCGTGAATGTTATATTGATGGCTGTTGGAATAAAGAAAGAGAAAGTGAATATTTAACAGAAATTCAATTTCCAGTAAGAAAAAGAAAATAAGGAAAGTAAATTTTACGTTTAGATTGACATTTACCCATTAAAAAATAAAAGAAATTGGTTTATTCAAAGAAGAAAGAAACAACAAAATAAGAGCAATTTAAGATATCAAAATCTTCAAATTGCTCTTTTTTTAATTTTTGAGTAAATACTTTTGAAAAAAACATTTTTTTTGATATAATAGAGAATATCACTTAAAGACTAGGAGAAAAAATAATGATTAAACTTATTGCGACGGACTTAGATGGCACATTACTTTATCCTAAGAAAAAAATAAAACTTATTATTAAAAGAAATATTGAATTTTTACAAGATTATATCAATGATGGCAATAGAGTAGTGGTTGTATCTGGACGTAATTTTCCCATTGCCAAAAGACTAATGAAAAAATTGAAAACAAGAATTGATATGATTGCATGTAATGGCTCAGCTATTTTTGAAGATGGAAAAATTGTTTCAGAATATCCAATTAGTTATGAAAATATAATAAAAATATACAAAGAAAATATTAATAATAAAGATATCATTTCGTGGATTTTTATGACTGATAAAAGTAATATGATAATTGTTCCGAATAAGAAAAATATTTTTTTCCATTTGGGATATCGTTTAGGAATGATATTACAATTTAAATATCAAGGTAATTATTTATTTGGCGAAAAATATTTTTTAGAAATGATAAAAAATAAAAATGAAAAAATTTATAAAGCAATGTGTATCTACGGACTTGGAAAAAGAGGCGTTGAGAAAGCCACAAAATTTTTACCAATAATGAATGAAAAATATGGAAACACATTTGAAATCGTTCAATCGCATGAATCACTTGAATTTATGAATAAAGGTATTAACAAAGCAAGTGGCTTACTTGAATATATTGATAATAATAATATTGATATCAATGAAGTAGCAGTTGTCGGTGATTCAGGTAATGATGTTCCATTATTTGAAATATTCCCTCATAGTTTTGTGATGATGCAAGCTAGTAAGGAAGTAAAAAATAAAGCAAATATAATTATAAATGGGGTATATGAAATAAAAAATTATTTAAATATTAAAAAAAATAAAGAAATAGAATAAAATTAAAAAATATTGTGTTATGTATAATGAAAAGAAAATATACAAAAAATGGAGGAAATTAAATGAAAAAAGTTTTTAAGTATTTAGTATCACTTTCACTAATTGTTATTTGTGGTGTGATGGTCGCATCATGTAATGATAAAAAAGCTGAAGGAGAATTATCAAGAGTTCAAATCGATGTAAATCCTAGTATTGAATTAATGGTTGATGAAGACGGAAAAGTAATATCTGTATCAGCTTTAAACGATGATGGAAGTATTATTATTGCGGGTGAAGCAATTGTTAATAAAACAGTTGAAGAAGCAACTGAAATAATCGTTCAAGTTTGTACTGAAACAGGATATATCGTTAAGGGTGAAGTTAGTTCATCAGATAATAATGTTAAGGTTTCAGTATCAGGAAATTCAGATTATGCAAAAGAATTAGCAACAAAAGTAAAAGATACCGCTAAAGATTATTTTGAAAAGAGTGGTATTAAAGCAAACGTTGAACAAGTAAATGCGATGGCAGTTACTGAACTTAGAAAATTAGTTTTAAATAATTCAACTTATACTGAAGAAGAAGTAAACGCAATGGATGAAAAAGCATTACTACAAGCATTAGCAGTTGGAAGAATTGAAACAGCAGAACTTGCAACTGAAGAAATGAAAAAAGTATATTTTGAAGCAAAAGCTTATGAAATAGCATTTACAGAAAAAGAAGCATTTACTAATGTAATAAAAAATGCTGGTGTTCTTTATTCTGCAGCCGCAACAATGTATAGTCAAGCCCTTGAAATGTATCGCTCAAGTATCACAGCGTTAGAAGAACTTAAATACAATACATTAATTTCACCAGAATCTGCATATCAAAAAGCACTTGTGGAATTAAGAGAAGCAAAAGCAAAATATGTTGAACAAAGATCATATGTTGCAAGTTTAGAAGTTGGTGAATTAAAAGTTACAGCTGAAATTGAATTAGAAAACTTATATAAAGTATACGAAAAAGCCGAAGAAAATTTTGTTAAACTTGGTGATGAAGCTGTAAAAACATTTGACACTGTAATTGCAAATCTTAAACAAGCTGAAAGCTATTTTGCAAAAGGAGAAGAAATGCTGAAAGCATTTGATATCGAAAGTGTCTTAGCTGCAAAAGCCGAAGAAATGGAAACAGCTATAAATACTGTTAAAAACAATTTCTTTGATACATTTGAAAAAGCCCATAAAGATGATATTCAAAAAATCGAAAATGATTTAAAAGCTCATAAAGAATCTCTTAAAGAATCAATCGCAAATGGGATGAACAAAGAATAAAAACGAGGTGGTTAATTCCACCTTTTTTAAATGTTCAAAAAAGCATTTTTCTTTAATAATAAATAGTTTTCTAGTATAATATTATAATAATGAAAGAAAGGAATAAACAATTATG
>CAYVQA010000068.1:0-6269 GCA_964453965.1 uncultured Staphylococcaceae bacterium | reverse complement strand
TATATGCTAAAAATTTAAAAAAATCAAGTATTTTAATAAAAAAGGTAAAAAAATTATGAGTAAGAATAAGAATATTGGAATCAGTGATGCTAGTGAAATTAAAAAAATAAACGAGGAAGAAAAGATAAAATAAAATCAAAAATAATTAATTTGATTAAAGATGAAACAATATATCCAAATTATTCGAAATTTGTAAGTTTTGATTTTAATAAAGATAATATTTTAGAAATTAATGTTTAATCAAAAACAGAAAAACCATATTAGTTAAAAGATAAAGGCGAAAAACCATCAGGTATTTATATTAGATATGGTAGAAAAAAATGTTAAACTTCAAGAGAAGAAATTGTTAAATTAATATTAGAATCAAATATAATACCTTATGAAATGGTAACATCATTAAATCAAGATTTAACCTTTAATATATTAAAATTAAAATTGGAAGAAAAAGGCATTCCAGTTAACCAATTTAAAATGATTACATCGGGATTTTTAATTAATGATGAATATACGAATCTTGCATATTTTTTTAGTAATCAATATGATATAGAAACAAAAATTAGTGTTTGGTCCGGTATCAATAGGTCAACATTTAAAACAATTAAAACATTTAGTGGTTCAATCATAAATCAAATCGATAAAGCAATTGATTATTTTGAATTATGTAATGAATGTAAAAACGTTATAATAGGAAAACTAATGCGAGAAAAATATAATTCTTATTATGAAAAAGCTGATTAAGAAGCTATATTAAATTGTTATTGTCATTGTGACTATAATTTTAATGCGAATATGAAAATAGATTTTTTATTGATAGATGTGAAATAATTTCTCCAGATGGCTTTTATCAGGGCTTAATTTTAGAAGATCTTTAAAAGAAATTCAAAGTATAAGAAATGTATGTGTTGTAAAACTCTTATATAAACTTGTTTACATTGAGAATTATTCAACTGGACTAAATTGCATATTTAAAGAATACAAAAATAATGATAAAAAATCGATTATTGATGTGGGAAATAATTATTTTAAAGAGAAAAACTTTTATTTATTGAAAGAAGAAAAAGAACACATAATCTTAGATTTAATGGAAAAATATCAAGGAATTCAACCAATTAATATAGCGATGATACGAAATGAATCATTAGAAATAACTAAAAGGAGAATCAATGAATTGGAAAGAAAAAGCTCATAAGCCAAGTAGGAACATTAGGCTATAAATGGATAATTCATAATTATAAACAATAATTTTAATAAATAAAATTTTCCTATTTAATTTTTTAGTAGTATTAAAATAGTGATAGAGTTTATAAATGCATACGGTGATATAGATATATAATTTTTTGAAGATTGTTTTAAAAAATAGTTATGTTAATTGGTATTATTGTATTTGTTTTTATATTATTTTTTGTTGTCCTATATTAACAACTATTCTATCAATGTTATTAAAAGAGGTATTTATAATTGTATCATTACCATTTAAGATACTGTGTAAGATATTGAATACTAAAAAGAAAAAGCCTTAATAGGCTTTGAGAGGAATTTTTATGTCAAAAAGTGAATTTCGTTATAATAGAAGAAGAAAACATCCATCATATGTTTTTAAGGAAAAAAAGAACAAATATCATTCTATTTTAATTACACATGCCCCGATTTCTGCAAATAATAAAAATATTAAGTTATATAAAAATCCAAAACCAAATGATAATTCACAAGCTTATATGATACCTAAAATTTATAAAGATGATATTTCTTCATATAATAAACCTTATAAGGGATGGCAATTACATAGATATGATAAAAGAAATGTAAAACGAATAAAAAAAGGTAAAAAAATTAAATAGTCTAGGTTTATCCTAGACTAATTAAAAGTCAATACTCGTATCGACATAGTCGCTTTTATCGTATTGACAATGTTATTATATGCTAAAAAAATTAAAAAATCAAGTATTTTAATAAAAAATCATGAGTAAAGGTAAGAAAGGTTTAAAAAATCGTCATATTAATTGGAATTATTGTATTTGTTTTTATATTATTTTTTGTTGTCCTATATTAACAACTATTCTATCAATGTTATTAAAAGAGGTATTTATAATTGTATCATTATCATTTAAGATACTATGTAAGATATTTAATACTAAAAAAAGCTTTAATAGGTTTTGAGAGGTGCATTATGGCAAGAAGAAAAAGATACATAAGGGGTAACGTATATCTAATAAATGACCATCTTTTGGTTAAAAACAACAAAAGCAATCGTAGAATCGTTGCTTTAAATAATGATAAAAACAGAATGGATGTACGTCGAATTACTTCCTTATACGATAAAAACAGAAAAAAGAAAAATGTTATTCCTATTGAAAAATATTCTGACATTCCTAAACCAAGTGGTGTCGAAAAAAAGACTTTTAGAAAAACTTTGAGAGGTAAACCTATTCAAGAAAAGTATTTAAAGAAAACTAAAACACGCTTGAATAAATGGGATATGCGCAAAATAATTAAAAAATAAAAAAAGGTGGGCTACTTCTTCAAGTACCCACTTTAGATATAAAATATATCTAGTATCAGATGAACTGATGATATTATTATATGCTAAAAATTTTAAAAAATCAAGTATTCTAATAAAAAAAGTAAAAAAAGTATAAGTAAGAGTAAGAATATTTTAAAAATTATATTATATTTAGTTATTATATTAGCTATAGGATATTGCATTTATATAGCGACGCAGTTAAGGATATAAAAAAGATAAAAGATTATAAACAATATATTTTTATCAACATTACAATCATATTCTTACTGTTTGCTATTTTTTAGATACGTAATGTTTTGCATTTTTCGTAATTAAAAAGACAATATCAAAAATTTAGAAAACACAAATTCTTTATTATCATTTGTAAATAATTTGCTAAAACAAAAAAAATATGGTATAATATGAAATGGCAAAATACTCACAAAAGATAGTGGCACCGTCAAGTGCATTAGCGGCGGTGGACTTTGACTCTTTTGGCGGCCCAAACAAAAATTAAATTAATTAGGAGGAATTAAAATTATGGCAGTAATTACAATGAAGCAATTACTAGAAGCTGGCGTTCACTTCGGTCATCATACTCGCCGTTGGAACCCTAAAATGAAAGAGTATATTTATGGTGCAAGAAATGGTGTTTACATCATTGACTTACAAAAAACAGCAGAAAAAATTGAAGAAGCATATGTTGCTTTAGCAGATGTTGTTCGTAACAATAATAAAGTATTATTCGTTGGAACAAGAAAACAAATTCAAGACATTATCCGTGAAGAAGCACAACGTTCTGGTTCATATTATATTGACAAACGTTGGTTAGGCGGAACAATGACTAACTTCCAAACAATTCGTAAATCAATTGCAAAATTATATCGTTACGAAGAAATGGAAAAAGATGGAACATTTGATTTATTACCTAAAAAAGAAGTAATTCAAATCAACAAAGAAAAAGCAAAATTAGAAGGATTCTTTAACGGAATCAAAGATATGACTACTCTTCCAGGTGCATTAGTAGTTGTTGACCCTAAAACAGAACACAATGCTGTTCAAGAAGCTCGTCGCTTAGGTATTCCTGTTTTTGGTTTAGTTGATACTAACTGTGATCCAGATGACGTTGATTATGTTATTCCAGCAAATGATGATGGAGTTAGAGCAGTAAGATTAATTATCGGTGTTTTAGCAAATGCAGTACTTGAAGGTAATGGTGAAGCAGTTGATCCATATACTTTACCTGAAGAAGAAAAAGTTGAAAAAGAAGTAACTGAAAACAAAGAAAGAAAACAAAATAAATTTAATAATCAAAGAAAACAAAGAGCACCAAGAGCTCCAAAAGTAGAAACTGCAAAAGTTGAAGAAAAAGAAGTAGAAACTGTTGAAACTGTAGTAGTTGAAACAGTTGAAACAAAAGAAGAAAATTAATATTTCGGAGGACGAAAAATGATTAGTGCTACACTAGTAAAACAATTAAGAGAAAAAACTGGCGCTGGTATGATGGATTGCAAAAAAGCCTTAACTGAAACTAATGGCGATATGGATGCGGCTATCGACTGGTTAAGAGAAAAAGGTATTTCTAAAGCTCAAAAGAAAGTTGATAGAATTGCAGCTGAAGGATTATGTGAAGTTACAATTAAAGGAAACAAAGCATATATTTTTGAAGTAAATTCAGAAACTGACTTCGTTGCAAAAAACGAAAAATTCTTAAATTTAATTGCAACAATTGGTGAATTATGTGCTACTAATGATTGCAAATCAGCAGATGAAGCTTTAGCTAGTTCATTAAATGGTGTAACAGGTAACGAAATTATCATCAATGCAACTGCAACAATTGGTGAAAAAATTTCTTTAAGAAGAGTTGAATGTGTTGAAAAAGCAGATACTGATTCATTTGGTGTTTATAAACATATGGGCGGAAAAATTGCTGTTGTTTCAATCGTAAGTGGTGATCATGAAGCACTTGCAAAAGATGTTTGTATGCATGTAGCCGCAATCAATCCAAGATTCTTAGATCGTACTGCTGTTGATGCAGAAACTATAGCTCATGAAAGAAAAGTATTAACTCAAGAAGCATTAAATGAAGGTAAACCAGCCGCAATCGTTGAAAAAATGGTTGAAGGACGTGTTCAAAAATTCTTAAAAGAAATCTGCTTAGTTGATCAACCATTTGTTAAAAATCCAGATGAAACAGTTGGCCAACATGCAAAGAGTTTAAATAGCCAAGTTCTAAGATTTGTTCGTTATGAAGTTGGTGAAGGAATGGAAAAACGTAATGACAACTTCGCTGAAGAAGTTGCTGCACAAGCTGCCAAAGCCGCTCAAGCTAATAAATAATTAATCAGCAAAACGCAAAAAATTAAAAATTTTCGGAGGAATACTTCATGAAAAGAGTAATCTTAAAAATCAGTGGTGAAGCTTTAGCTGGAAAAAATGGTAGTGGTATTGATGCTAGTTATGTAAATGAAATAGCATTAGAAATTAAAGAGTTATACAAACAAGTTAATGAAATAGGAATTATAATTGGTGCTGGAAATATATGGCGTGGTCGTGACGCAAAAGAAATCGGAATGAATCGCGTAAGTGCTGACTATATGGGAATGATGGGAACAATTTTAAATTCGATGGCTTTACAAAATGCATTAGAAAAAATTGATGTTCCTGCAAGAGTAATGTCTTCATTCCCAGTTCAAAATGTTTGTGAAACTTATTACCGAAACAAAGCTAATTCACATTTAAATAAAAAAATCGTTGTAATTCTTGCAGGTGGAACAGGAAACCCATATTTTTCAACTGATAGTGCCGCCGCATTAAGAGCTGCTGAATTAGGTGCAGATTTAATCTTAATGGCAAAAAATGGTACAGATGGTGTTTATGATGATGACCCACGTCTTAATCCAAATGCGAAAAGATTTACTACAATTAGTTATGATGAAATCCTAGCAAAACATTTAAATGTAATGGATTTAACAAGTGCTACTCTTTGTCGTGAAAATGATATAAAGATTGTTATATTTGACATGAATGTCAAAGGAAACATCTCAAAAGTAATTACAAGTCCTGAAATTGGAACAGTAGTTACAAAATAAAAAAATTTAAAAGGAGATAATTATGCCTAAACAAGTAATCGCTACATGCGAAGAAAAAATGAATAAAACAATCGAAAGTTATCAAAAAACTTTAGCCGGTATTAGAACTGGAAAAGCTAATCCTGCAATCTTAAATAATGTTCAAGTTTCTTATTATGGAATGATGATGCCAATTACGCAAGTTGCGCAAGTAGCTGTAAGTGATCCACAAACAATTACAATCAAACCATTTGATAAATCAACAATTAGAGATATTGAAAAGGCAATTCAAACTGCCGATTTAGGATTAAATCCAGCCAATGATGGTGATGTTGTTAGGGTTCATATTCCCCCACTTACTGAACAAACTCGTAAAGATTTAGTTAAGCAAGCTAAAAAAGCTTCAGAAGAATGTAAAGTAATGATTAGAAATATTCGTCGTGATGCAAATGACCAACTTAAAAAATTAGAAAAAGATGGTACAATTTCTGAAGATGAATTAAAACGTCATAACGATGATGTTCAAAAGAAAACAGATAAATTTATTGCAAAAATTGATGAGCTTACAAAAACAAAGGAAGCCGCAATAATGAATATTTAAAAATAGCCGGTGGTTAGTATAAAATAGCCACCGCTTTTTTATAATTAATTAAAAAAATGAGGAAATATTAATAATAATAAAATTTTATTAATATAAA
>CAYVQA010000067.1:0-6384 GCA_964453965.1 uncultured Staphylococcaceae bacterium | reverse complement strand
ATGTAATTTTCAAATTCATTAATATAGTTTGAATCAAAGAAGAATAATGCACCATTGGGATTATCTGGCAAAGTTTCATTTAACTCTCCAGAATGAATAATTCCACCATCAACATGTAAATAGTCATGAACATCCGCATTATATTCTTGTACATAAATATCATCGTGAATTTCCGAAAAAACATTAATAATTGCCTTTTTATTATGTTCAATAATTTCTACTAAATCATTTTTATTAATTCTAATATCTGTCATCGGAAAATTAGGATCAGTTGGATTATGAACTAATGCGCCATTATAATTGATAAGTGGTGTGCTTAATCCTAGTAATTGATATACAAAAAAACTTGAACGCATTGGCCGACCTGTCGCAATCATTATTTTATGGCCTTCTTGATTAAGTTTTCTTAAATAATCAAAGGTTTCTTCATCATATGTTGTTAAATCGCTCATTAAGGTTCCATCTAAATCAAGTACTATTAAATATTTTTCCATGAATACCTCCAAAAATTAACCATATTATACGATAAAATTAGAAAAAAAGCAAGTTAAAACCAACTAAATTTCTCTTTACTATTTCATTTTACTTTTTAAAGTTTTTAGTGTATAATTTATATAATCATCAAAAAAATAATAACAAAAAGGAGATAAATTTCCTTATGAAAAAATATTTTAATTTGTTAATATTAAGTAAACTAGATGATATATTTACAGAACTTTTTAAAGGACTTGGTAAAGAATTTTCTTGGTCATCAGTTGTCGTCTTATTAACAGGGGTTTTACTTGGCTTCATTTTAGCTTTAGCAATATATTTAATCATTTTTGTCGCAAGTATCAAATCAGAAAGACAAAAAATAGATGAAAGTAAAACTGATAAAGAACTAGATGAATTAAAACAAGAATTATCAACCAAAATTAATGAAATTAAAGAAAACTATTTAAATGATTCAACGGGACTTTCTACAAAAGAAAAAACACAAATGTTAGGAAGTACAATTTATCAAACGGTAAATGTAATTGCCGGAACATATTATCCTGAATCTAAATATCCGATTTATGAATTATCTGTTGATGAACTTATCGTTTTACTTAAATATTTATCAACAAGATTGGATGAAGTTTTCTCTAAAAATATTTTAAAATTATTTCGTAAAATGACAATCACTCAAGTGTTTAAATTCATTGATGCGAAAAAGAAAATCGAAGATAATAAAATTGTTAAAACGACAATTAAAGCAAAACCACATAAAATAATATCAGCAATTAGTGCAACATTAAATTATGCTAATCCTATTTATTGGTTTAAAAAGGTATTTACCGGAACAGTTGTCAATTTTACAATCAACAAAGTATTTATTTTAGTAATTGATATTGTTGCGGATGAAACATCTAAAGCTTATAGTAAAAGTATTTACAATGAAGAAATTAATATTCACCGAAAAGAAATTGATCAAGTTATTTCGGAAATACAAGAAGAAAATAATTAAAGAAAAGGAGTTGAACTTAATATGGAAAATAAAAAAAGAGATTTTTTTATTGCGACTATAAATCGTGAAAAAGAAGAAAAAAACGAAAATGTAAATGATAATGTCGAAGAACAAAAGAAAAATCAAATTGATGATAATGAATATTTTGTATCTCCATCAGGAAAACATCTACAAAAAACTGTAATTCCCGCCATTAAAAGTAACAATACTGCCACAAAATTTGAATATTTACGTGGAAAAGTAACGATAGATGTTAATCAGTATTCTGTTCAAGCAAAAACAAAAGAAAAAAATAATTCAATCGATGAAGCAAAAGAATATCGTGAAAATACATCATATTATGGTCTTGACAATAATTATGCAAGTAACGATGAATATTATGAAAACGTAAATGATAGTAAAGGATTAGAACAAAATGTAAACAATAATAATTTTGTTGAAAACCAAACTATTACAGAAAATCAAAATAATTTTAATGAACAAAGAAATGATTTTGATGAAGAAATAGTTATTTATGAAGAACCAGTAAGAAAAGAAGTAAATATTCCTAAAGTTGAACCTATAATTGAAAAAAAGATTGTTACAAAAAAACGTCGCAAACCATATAAAATTCCTCCACTTGAATATTTACAACTTACAACTGGACGTACAGATGAAGATGAAGCGTGGTTAAAAGAAAAAACACTTATTATTAATAATACTTTTGAAGAATTTAATTTTAAAGCTGAAGTTGTCGATAAAATTATTGGTCCAACAGTTACGCAGTTTTTAATTAAACTTTCTCCAGGTGTAAATGTTAATGCTATAAGTCGGTTTGAAAGTAATATAGAATTAAATTTAGGCCTTGACGAAGGTGCAAAAATCAGAATTTTAAATCGCGTTCCAAATACAACATATATGGGAATTGAAGTTCCTAATCCAAAACGTCAAAAAGTACTTTTAGGGGATTTAATTCGCTGTAAAGAATTTAACGAAGAAAAAGGAAAACTTACTATTGCGGTAGGATTAGATGTAACAGGAAAGAAAATTTATGTTGATTTAACTGAAATGCCCCATTGTTTAATTGCTGGAACAACGCAATCAGGAAAAAGTGTTTCATTAAATACGATAATATTAAGTTTAATTTACCGATACTCCCCTGATTATTTAAAATTAGTATTAATTGATCCAAAGCAAGTCGAACTTAGTTCTTATGAAGGTATTCCTCATCTTGCGATGCCTGTTATTACTGATTTTGATGATTTTAAAGGTACATTATCATGGCTTGTTAATGAAATGGAACGTCGTTACAGTGAACTTAGTCGTTTCCAACAAAGAAATATCGCCGGTTTAAATCGCTATTTAAAAGAGAAAGGTCAACCAATTATGCCATATATGGTCGTTATTATGGATGAATTTGGTGATTGGATTTTAGATGGTGGCGCCGAAGCAAACGCTAAAATTCAAAAAATCGCTCAAAAAGCAAGAGCCGCTGGTATTCATATGATTCTTGCGGCACAGCGTCCATCAAATGATGTTATTAAAGGAAGTATAAAAGCTAATTTTGATACTAAATTTGCTTTTAAAACATCTTCATTTGATGATTCAAAAATTATTTTAGGCGGAAGTGGTGCTGAAAAATTAGTCGGTCGTGGTGACTTGTTACTTAAATATATGGGCTCTGATCCTAAACGTGTTCAAGCCGCATTCATTGATGATGATAATGGTGATATCAGTAATATCGTTAGATATTTACAAGATGAATATGGAACTGAATATTTAATAGATTTAGAAGATTTACGTCGTGAATCAGCTTCTCAAACTGAAAATGATGGTGATGATTCATTTTATGATGAAAGACTTGCGGATGTTGCGCGTTTCATTGTAAATAATCAAGTAGGTTCTAGTCAATCAGTTTCAATTAGTTTTAATATGGGATGGCCACGTACAAATAAAATATTTATGGAATTAGAGCGCTTAGGAATTGTCGGTCAAGCAATCAAAGGTAAACCGCGTGAAGTTTTAGTTGGACCTGAAACATTAGAAAGAATTTTAGAAGAAAATAAATTAGTTTAAAAAAGGGAGAAAGAACTAATGAAAAAAAATTATTTAGAAAAGTACTTTGAACGTAAAAATGAAGTTAAAGAACGCTTAATCATAAATAAAAAATTATTAGTTCTTTTACTTTCTTTTATAATATGTTCTCTTATTTATTTATTCATTAATATTATCAAAAAAGACCAATTGTCAGGTGATTTAAGTGCATCTAGTACACTTGGACTTTATCGAACAATTATGAATGTAACTTATATCATTACAATTGTTGGAATAATATTTATGATTTTATTATATAAGAATAAAATTAATATTTCTTATAAAACAAAATTACGCCTTTATAATATCTTTGATTGGCTGATTATATTACCTATTTGTGTTGTTTTATCATCTTTTTTCTTCAACTTTGTTTTTTCAATTACCGAAGTGTCAGGTAATTCGATGAACCCAACTATTTTAGAAGGTGATGAACTTGTTCTAAATTACACAAATAATTACCAAAGAAATGATATTGTCGTTATTAATGTAACAAGAAAGCATAACAAAAATGTTTATGAAGATAAATATTATTTAAAAAGGATTGTAGGAATTCCTGGTGATGAACTTGTAATAAAAATTGAAAATGGTATGACAAATATTTATATCAATGGAAACTTATATGAGCAAACATATTATAATGGTAACAATGAATATCAAAATTTCGAACTTAGCAAATATTATGATGATTATTACCAATTATCGTTAGATGAAGAAGGTAAAGCAACATTTGGATATTTAGACTTAAATGGAAATGAACAAAAAACAACAATTATTCCTGCAAACTTTTATTTTGTATTAGGTGATAATCGCGCTGTTTCAAATGATAGCAGACAAATTGGTTTAATAAGAAAAAGTGATATTGTTGGTGTGACAAAATATCGAATTAATAATGGATTAGTATTTTATTGGAGGAAAATAAAATGATTCAGTGGTATCCAGGCCATATGGCTAAGGCTATTAGAGAAATTGAAGAAAAATTAAAATTAGTCGATTTAGTTATTGTTTTATTAGATTCAAGAATTCCTAAATCTTCCTTTAATCCATTGTTAAGTAAATTAATTAACAATAAAATGGTTCTTTACATTTTAACAAAAAAAGATATGGCAGATAGTAATTTAACAAATGAATGGTTAAAGTATTATCAAAAAAATAATATTACTAATGCAATTGCGATTAATTCAAAAGATTCAAAAATAAAAAATCTTGTCGCAACGACAATTGAAAAAATGTTACAAGAAAAGCGTTTGAATGACGCAAAAAAAGGATTAAAACCAAGACCAATAAGAACAATGGTTGTGGGAATTCCTAATGTTGGGAAGTCAACTTTTATTAATATGATGGTTAATAAAAAAGTAACCAATGTTGGTGATAAACCTGGCGTTACAAAAGTTCAACAATGGATTAGAATTAATAAAAATCTAGAACTTTTAGATACACCTGGAGTTTTGTGGCCAAAATTTGAAGATCAAAAAATTGGCTATAATTTAGCAATTATCGGTTCAATTAAAGATGAAATTTTAAAAATAGAAGATATTGTAACTTACGCTCTTGATTATATAAAAGAAAATTATCCAAATAATTTGATTTCTAGATATAATCTTACTGAATCTGATTTAACTTTAGATTCATTTTCAATTTTATTAAAATTAGGAAAAGAAAAAAAATTTTATTTAACAAATGGTGATATTGATTTAAATAGAATTTCCACATTAATTTTACGAGATATTAGGCAGCTTTCTTTAGGGATGATTACGTTTGAAAAGCCAAATGAATAAGGAAAAATTATGCGAAAAAAAGAAGAAGTAATCGTTACTGATAATTATCAATATGAAAAAAAACTTTATAATGAAGGATATGAATTAATTTGTGGCACTGATGAAGTAGGAAGAGGACCACTGATTGGCCCTGTTGTCGCAAGTGCTGTCATTATGCCTAAAAATGTCTATATTGATGGTGTAAATGATTCAAAAAAAATATCTGAAAAAAAGCGAATGGAATTAAAAAAAATCATCGAAGAAAAAGCCTTAGCAATATCAACTGTTTTTATTGATGCGTCTATAATTGATGAAATCAATATTTATGAAGCAAGTAGGCTTGCGATGACTAAAGCAATCGAAACTTTAAGAATCGAACCTGATTTTATTTTGTCAGACGCAATGAAATTATCAATTAAAGAAATCCCTAATCTACCACTTATAAAAGGCGATTTAAAAAGTTTTTCAATTGGATGTGCAAGTATCATTGCTAAAGTTGAACGCGATGAATATATGAAACAATTAGATGAAAAATATCCAATGTACAACTTTAAAAAAAATAAAGGATATCCAACAAAAGAACATTTAAAAGCAATTGAAATGTATGGAATAATTGATGAGCATCGCAAAACATATGGACCGGTTAAGAAAAAAATTGAAGAAGAAAATCAATTGACATTATTTGACTTTATCGATAAATAAAACCTACCCTGATTTTGGATAGGTTTTTTATGACAATAAAAAAAGGTACCCGTGGGGGGAAACCACGGGTAATGGAAGGGATGTGAATACGAATATTCACAAATTATGTAGGGGATATGTTTTCGCAACTTTCGTTGCATTAGTATTATACTATATTTTTTTTCTTTTGTCAATAGTTTTACGCAAAAAAAGTAAAAAAAATTAATAATTTTTTTAAAAAAGTTTAAATTTATCAAAAAATGTGAAAAAAACTCATATTTATGAACAGTATGATAAGTCATAAATATGAGTTATGATTATTTTATTTCATCTAATTTTGGCTCATTTGTGGGACATTTCTCAAATGAACATTTAATGATACCATTGAAA
>CAYVQA010000066.1:0-6434 GCA_964453965.1 uncultured Staphylococcaceae bacterium | reverse complement strand
GGTTCAATGTCGATAGAAATTTATGGGATGTCAATCAAAAAGGTATATTCACATATCCTTTAAGATTGAAATCGGTAATAAAACAAGAAAAACCTGAAAGAATCTTCATCGATGACTTGAATTTTAATATTCAAATGGGGCTATTTGATGTTGTTAGTGATGATTATTCTACGTTTGCCCTCCCTGAACATTATCCTGAGAATGATGAAATGATAAAAACTGCCAAAAGCAGTAAAAATACAAGTGAATTGCAAAACTTATTTGGAGACTTAGTATTACATTCTTATTCTAATTTTGAATATAAAAAATACGACGAAGTACTATTGGAAATAATTAAGAATCCGGCTTTTAAACCTAATAAAATTTATAACATTCCAACAAATGATAATTTTTCTTGTACACCTATTTTTATTTTAACGACGCTAAATAGACCATATTTATTAAGGGAAGCTTTAAAAAGAAATGATTTAGGTGATATTGATAAAATGAACGGTTGGTTTGAAACCGGTAAGAAAACAATGATGGATCGTGCAATAGACCATAATTTACTTGATTGTGTATATGTAATGTTGAAATCAGAAAATCAGCATTTTGACATTGAGAAATATTCAAATAAAGCGAAATTGGCTTCGCCTGAGATGTACGAACTATTTCAAATGTACCCTGATATACCTGATTACGAATTATATGAAACCCAAAATAGGAAAATTGAGCATGTCGAAAATTTAAAAGATGTTCTTACTACGGTTGGGATACCCGATAATTTTGAAGATACACAAGGAAATTCCATTTTTAATATTGCTGCTTTGTTAGATGACGAACGTGCAGGCTTAGAGATTGCGTTAAATGCTATCTATAGAGGTTTTGATATTGAACATAAAAACAAAAATGGAGATACTGCATTAAAGATAGCATTAGACAATAAAAAAAATATATTAGCTTGTAACTTGCTAAAATATGGTGCAAATAAAGATACGGTAAATAATGAAGGTGAAAATGCAATATTAGTTTTTTCAAAAATAGATGATCAAAATGTCGCAAACAATTTTATTGAATTTTGTACACAAAAAGGAATGACATTAAACTCACAAGACTATGAAGGGAATACACCATTAATTAATGCAATTAACCAACAAAGCTATGAAGTAATTGAAAATTTAATACAAATCGGAGCAGGTATTAATTTCCCAAATCATGAAGGTGAAACACCTTTGCATTTTGCTTGCAGTAATCAAGATAAGAAATCCATGGAAATTCTTTTGGAAAATTTTGCTAATATATTTGCAAAAAATTCTGCGGGCAAAACACCTAAAGATTATTTGACCGATCCTGATCTTATTAGGGAATATGAGCAATATGAAAAATTATACGAACAAAACAATATTGAATCAGATGACATATTTTATTCATCTAAAATAAGTCAAAATGATAATACTTTAATAGATGAAGAGACTTTCTTAAAAATTAACAATTCTAATTCTAAAATTGCAGAACAAACGACATATAATGCAATTAAAGCATTGAGAGAGAACAATATTCAAACAAGTGAAATAATAGATGACGAAGATAATAATTTATTACATTTAGCGTGTCAAAACAAAACTAATTTTGCCAAAGAATTAATTAAAATAGCATTGGATTGTGGATTTGATATTAATGAAAAGAACGCGAATGGAAAAACACCATTAATGTTGGCTATTGATACTTATCTTGATTGCAATGATACAAAAGAAAAATTTACAGTATTATCTAATATAAAATATTTATTGGAAAATCGACCTGACATTGAAATTATTGATGATAATGAACAAAGCGCATTACATTCTGCTTGTAAAACTGACAATTCAATTATATTAAATTTATTATTAACGCAAGACCCAAAAATTAACAAAAAAGATATAAACGGAAAAACACCTATGAATTATATAAATTCAGATATAGTTAAATTAGCTATAGAAACATATATTAAAAAGATATCGAAAGGACAATAAAATGAAAGTATCAAGAATTAACCATTCAAATTATTCCACAAATTACAACATTTCTAAGAAAAATCAAAACAATGGACTAAAAGAAAACAATCTTAATTTAAATAAAATTCAAAAATTTAATTATAACTATCCTATTAGTTTTGGTTGGTGTGAAAAACATAATGTTCGTTCAAAAGAAATATCTATTATTTTTTTAAATCAACTAAAAAAACAAAAGGAAAAAGAAGCAAATGCAGCTTTTGAAACCACTCGTTTGGAATATTTAGAACTTGCAAATAATGCAAATAAAGAAGCACTGAATTTCTTGATGCAATTTACAAACAGACAAAAAAATGAAGCGGAATTTATTCCTTTATGGAGTTTGATGAATAATGAAAATTTGCGCTCAGAAATGCAACAGTCTAAAGTCTTTGGAGACCCCGTTGGTGCTTTAATTTCTTTAAATTCATTACAAGATGTAAAAATTAAAAATGATAAAATAACGGAAGAACAATTAAGTAAAGCTCAAGGTAGTTTGCAATTACATACTGCTGTTATTTTAATTAATCAAATAGAACAAAGTTTGAATGATCCGACATCACTTGCATATCAAGATAAAGAATTAATACAAGAACTGATTTCTATTGTTAAAGATAATTTGGATTCTGTTTATGGAACAAATATTTATGAAAAAGTTTTGCAATTAAGCAAGATAGGTTCAGAACCGGATTTTTCATCAAAGAAAGAATCTCTTGATACTTTAACAAAGATAGACAATGATGCAAAACCATTTTTATTAAATGATAAATTTACTGAAAAATTAGAATCTCTTATTGATCATCAAAAACAATTGGAATACGAGAAAACGGAAATTGAACAAGAATATAAACATAAAGTTACAATCGGAGCAGAATTAACAGTTGCTCAAAAGGACAAATTAAATTCAATTCTTGAATCTTCTTCCGATTTAAAAGAAAGAAAAGCAGCTGAATTTATGTTGAAAATAAATCACCAAATACGCTTTTCAAAGGAAGAAATAAGTCATAGCGATATACATCATCGAGAACATATTTTAAATATAGCTGATCATGTACATTTGAACGAGGAAAACGATGTTGAATTAGATGAAGTGAATGTTCAATATCATGAACATTCACACAATGGACACACTCATAATCATTAAATATAATATAAAAGGAGAAATATAATGAAAGTTAATTTGCAAACAACAAAATTTAATACTGCAACTTATTTAAAAAGAAATACTGTGTCACAAAAACAAAATAACAATTCAATTAATCTTTCAAACAGAACAGAATTGCCAAGCGACCATTCAGCAGGAAGAAGTTTAATTTCATTCAAAGGAGCAATTGATATTGATTCTTTGGAAGAGAAGAAAAAAAAGATACAAGAAAAAAGGGATGATGCTCAAGCTAAATTAGATAAAGCAGATAATTGGCTTTCTTATTATGAAAAAGAAAAAGCGGAAAATGAAGCAGAAGAAGAAATTAAAAGACAAGGATTATCTTGGTATAATTGGAGCAAAAAATCAGATATTAGGGACAGACATTTAAATAGATATTACGAAAAAAATGAAGAAATTCGAAGGATTGAAAGCAAAAGATTTGAATACCAAGAAATTATTGATGCTTGCAATCTTGCATTAGCAGAAAAAAGTGATGAAATTACTATTGGCAAAATATATAACGAATCTAATGCTGCTCAAAATGCAATAAATAATATGCTGAATGGTGAAGCAGGTTTAAATAATAGAATTGCAGGTTACGGAACTGAAAAAAGTAAAATTACACGTATATTAATTGACCCTGTTCAAAAATCAAAAAACAATCCAAAAGTTAAAGTTCCATCGGCAATCATGTTATACGGTGCAACAGGAACCGGCAAAACAACATTCTTGGAGGCGGTAAAAGATGAAGCCGGTGATGTTCGTATTGACGATATGACTGAAGAACTTAATAGTAGTAAATTAAAAAGAGATTTCCAAAAAAAATTGGAAATTGCAAGAGAAAAATATCTTGAAACATATAAAGATGAAAATGGCGAAAAGCATCAAAAAAGGACAAGAACATTACTGCTTATAAATGAAGCCGAAAAAATACTTGCAATGACTCCTGAATACGCAAAAGAACATCTGGATAAAGCTTTAACGGATAGTGATTATGCTTTGTTAAAATCTTATAACGAGTATACAAATCTTAATGATAATGTAAACTTCTTTAAACGTTTTTTAGATCATTGCAGTAAAGCACCTGATGACAAAAATGACAAAGATAGAGGGGCTTTAACCGTCTTTATAACGACAAATTATCCGCATTTAATACACCCTGATTTACTTACAAGGGATGGCAAGTTAACAAATATTGCAATCAATCCGGCAAATGGTGCCAATATTGAAGCTGTAGTTAAACACTATGCAAAATTAAATGAAGAAGCATTAAAATCTGCCAAGAATATTTCTGATGACGCAGGTATTGATATGCTTTCAGGTTTATCGGAAAAAGCAAAAGAAAAGTTAAAAGAATATCGTAAAAATGGAAGATTAGACGAGCTTCAAATCAATGCAGAATCAATTCCATATGAAAAAATTACAATGATGTGTAAACCTACAGATAAAATGGGGGCATACAGTAACGATGGATATAGGAAAATATCTGAAGATACATTCTTAAATTATCTTGAAAATCCGGAAACTCCTTATTATACACATTTAATCAAAACCTTAATGAGAGCAAAGCGTGATATTGACCCCGTACGCTATATTGAATTCAAAAGAATTGACAGAATGTTATCACCTATTGAGCCTAACGAAAGAGAAGAACTTATTAATCTTGAAAAATCAGAAGCGCTTGATGAAAAATATAAAGGCAGATTAGAATATATCAGATTGATTGAACAATCTGAAATTGCGAATTTGACTGCAAAACAACAATTAGGACAAATATCCGATAATGAAATAAAAAGATTAAAAGAAATAGAAGAATATCAAAGACTTGATAATCTTTCTTTTGAAGAATATTGCATTGAACGTAACGGAATTACGGATGAGGATGAATAATATGAAAATAAATACAAACTATAATAATTTTTATTCATTTAATCGGGTAGCATTTAAATCCAATTATGCAACAAATAGCAACAATAAAACGCAAATTTCTGCAACAAGTTTATTAATTGCACAAAGAACAGAAGCTAAAAATATACAAGACACGTTACAAGCTGAAATAAACAAATCTGATACTTTTAATGAAAGAGCTGAAAGACGAAGAATAGATTATAGTATGGATTTGGAAATTTCACAAATCGGATCTGTTAAAAAACACATTCCCAGTTTTATTAGTCAAGAGAAGCAAGATATAATTGATAAATGGGAAAAAGTTTTTGAGGATAAACTAATAGATGTTAATTATATAAGAAGACATAAAAGTTTCTTTATGAAAATTATTGAACAACAAAAAGATATTATAAACAATATTGACAAAAAAATAATTCAGCTAAATCCGGGTAAGACCCTGCAGGAAATATTAGGACAATATAATCCCCAAAAAGAAGAACAAAAAGTTCAAAGTTATGTGCCAATTCAGGTTAAAGGTTCTCAAAATTCTAATAAACCATTAGATATAACCACTAAATTAACCTCCGATTTAGCAAAAATTCAAAAAGAATTAGATCCATCAATAGATACAACAAAAATGTCTTTTGGTGATTTAGCTTATCTGCTTGAAAAGAAAATTCGTTCTGATGAAACACCTCAAGCATTAAAAAGACAATGGAGCGATACAATAGAAAAAGCAAAAGCTGAAAATGTTTCTTTTATTCCAAATATCAAAATAACATCTGAAGATTTATCTGACACGATAATAGATAAATCACGTAAAATAATAAATAACATGCATGAAAATGAAGCTTCGGCACTTGATGGATTAAAATGGTTACAAGAAAATGGTCATTTTGCAAAAGATCTTAATTTCAGTCCATATGAAGATACAACTTTTACTATTTTAGATGATGTTACTTGTTCTTTAAGAGGCTTAAAAGATAACGGGCAAATGACAAATACTGTTTTAGATAAGTATATTGATATATACAATAAACTTGTTAAATCTTGGACCTCATACGGTTTTGTTGACGGCGATGCTGAAAATCTTGAAATATTATTTAGTGAAAACGCAAAAATAATGAATAAAGATATAGCATTTAAATTTTTGGAAGCTTTAGAAAAAACAGGTTTACATAATGGACAGGCATATCAATTTAAATTAGATTCACAAGATTTAAAACTTGATGACAAATCAAGAAAAGAATTCTTGAATAGAATTGAAATTTTATTAAATAAACTTCCTGATTATAAAAAATCAAATTAGGCAATTTTTAATATTCAGTTGTTTTACTAAAAGGAGCAAAGGTGAAGGCGATATCAATGACAGATTTTATCAATAGTACAAA
>CAYVQA010000065.1:0-6644 GCA_964453965.1 uncultured Staphylococcaceae bacterium | reverse complement strand
CATACAAATGAGTTAATGCTACAGCACGATTTTGTTTTGTTTTCTTATCATAATAAACTGCATATGCATGAGTTCCATTCGGATTATCACTTTTATATAAATATTTATTTTTAATTTTTGCTAAACGCATATAATACTCCTTTCTAAAGCCTATTTAGGCTTTTTCTTTTTTATTGTACATAAATTGCCAAGTATTATAAATGGCAATGAAATTATTATTATAAAACCTTAAAAAAAGATTTTAATGATGGATATTAAAATTTGTAATATCACAGAAATTATTGGTCCACAAATACTTAATATAACAATTAAAACGATAATGCCTATTAGCATACCTATTTTTTTAAACCAATCTTCAAAAAATCAGTATCTATGCCACCATGCCCATCACTTTTGTTATCGGGATTTACTCTATCACTTACTACACTTAAATCATAGATTTTATTATCAATATTAAGAAAGCGAATTCTAAGTATTGTATCGTCTACAATATCATAGTCAAAATAATGATCATAACCAATGGCAATTTCTTGACCTTTGGCATTTTTAATGAAATAAGCAGATGACATAAATCAATTTTACTTGTATTTTTTAAATAGTTCTGCCTAAATAACTATGTAAAAATGCAATATTTTTTACCTTATCTGTAAAACATTTTTAATTCTTCATATTTCATATTTTAAAATTCTTCTTTGATATAATAATACGTTTTAAGCTATAAAATATCTTTTTTAAAAAATAAAAAAACTTATTTAAAAGACCATGCTTTTATCAATAGTCTTTAAAATAAGTTTTTTTTAAAATTATTTTTAATGATTTATTTCATTAAATTTTATTGCAAGTTCATCAATTATTTTCTTTAATTGATCTTTCGGTACTTTTGCAAAAAATTTATTGTCTAGTGGGATTTCTTCACCAAATCCTTTTCCTGCAGAAGTTGAAACCCAAGATTCGAGCACTAATGTATTATTTTCAAAATGGTATGCTAAATATTTTCTTGCAGTCCATAATCCACTTCCTAATTGATAAACTGTTTCATCATTAACATAATTGATTTTTTTGAAATTTTTTTCATTTAAAAAGTTTTGAATTGTTGTTTCAAAAAGCTCTTCGCTTGAATTAACATTAAAAATTGTAGTTGTGCGATTTTTCTTAATATTCTTTTTTCTTATCATTGGAATAATTAGCGCAGCAAGAATTGTGATAATAAATAGCGCAAGTCCTACTTTAAATAATGTACCACTAAAACTTGATAATCCCATTAAAAATCCTGAAATCACTGCAAAGACAATAACAATTGTGTACGTTTTTTTATTCATTTTCTTCTCCTTATTTTTTTCATTAATTAATTTTACTATATTTTTATTATTATTACAATGTAATTACACTATTTTTGAAAAAATATAATTGATTTATAAACTAAATTATTTTGCAAGATGATGTAATTTAATATGTTTTTAAAATTACAAAAGACGAATAGTTTTTTTAAACAATCAAATTTTTGAATTTAATTATTAATAATTATTTTTCTTTTTTTACTATTGTAATTAATTCTTCAATTGAAGGCAATTCGTTTTGTAAATTTTCTGGTAAACAGTCTTTAATTCTATAACTACTTACTCCCATTGGTTTATTCATATCTCTTAGAGTATATTCAGCGATAACATTATTTTTATATTTACATAGTAATAAACCAATTGTTGGATTATCATTTTTTTCTTTTACTTGTTCATCAATTGCTGTTAAATAAAAACTCAATTTGCCTACATATTCAGGTTTAAATTCACTTGTTTTTAGTTCAATAACAACGTAACATTTTAATTTAATGTTATAAAATAATAAATCAATATAAAAATCTTCACCAGCAACTTCTAAAACTTTTTCCTTTGTATCTTCTTTTAATTCAATGAAATCAAATATATAAGGATCTTTCATTGTTTCTAATGCTAACTCGCTTTGTGGGCTAGAAAGCCTTGTTGAAAAATTAGATATCTATTTGTATCTATTTGATGAGCTAATACATTTACTGACCACTCATTTTCAATTGTTTTATTAATATACCATAATCATTGTTCTTTGGATTCTGCACGTAAAATTTCTAAATTATGGCTCCATGGAATTTGTGCAGCCGCCGTCTGCACAATTTCAATATCAGGATATTCACGATAAAATCTTGCCATATTGTGAAGATTTCTAACCGAAAATCCCTGTGAAGATGGAAATTCATTCTTAATTTCTGAAGACAAATTCCTTAAAAACTTTTTTCCCCATTCACTATGCTCGTTAATTAATTTGCCAATATTCCAATATAAAATTAACATTTCTTTATTAGCATTTAAAATTGCACGGTGTTGTGCACTTCTGATTTTTTCTTTAATACTTTCTACAACATTTACATAACTTTTATCTATCATATTGATATCCCCTTTTTTTAATTATTTTTTTGATTTTTCCTCGACTAAGTTTACTATATTTTTATTATTATTACAATATAATTACACTATTTTTGATTTTTTATTGATTGAATTTCTGAAATAATTGTTAAGATTTCTTTTGTAGTAGATGATACACCATTTGTGCTATCAATAACAAAATCATAATTGTTAGGGTTTCCCCAAATATAACCAGAAATACTATTATAGTATGTTGATCTTGCTTTATCAGTTTTGATAATTTGTTTTGAGGCTTTTTTGTAAGAATCATGATAAATATTCATAACATTTTTTATTTTTGTTTCTTTTTTTGCTTTAATGAAAATTCTAACGACATCTTCATGATCTTTTAAAAAATAATCTGCAGCTCGGCCGACAATTACTGCGCTGCCAAGGCTTGCAATTTTTTCAATTATTTTTTGTTGTGCTATTATTGCATGTTGAACAACTTCTTTGCTTAAATAAAGATCGTATAATTGTTTTGAAGCATTTTTATTAATATTCATAATAAATTCTTTTGATAGGCCTGATTCATTTGCGGCTAATGCCATTACTTCTTTATAATAGAAAGGGATATTTAATTCTTTTGCAAGTTCAATTCCAATTTGTTTTCCTAATGAACCATGTTCTCTGGCAATTGTAATAATTATTCCTTTGGTTGATTCTTTTAATAATGGTTCTGTTAATTCAATTTCTTCTTTTATTTCATTTTGTTTAAAGAATTTACGTGTTAAAATGAAACCAACAATTGATGTAATTGTATCAGTAATTGGATAAGTTAGCCAAAAATAATTTAAGCCTAATAATGAAAATAAATATCCTAGTGGCACAAATAAAATAACAGTTCTAATGATTGTTAATAAACTGCTTTTAAAACTCATTCCCACCGCTTGAAATAATACTGGGTAAGTAAGTGATGTAACTAACGGAATAAAACTAATACCAATTATTCTAAAAGCAATTATACCTATTTTAATTACCAATTCATCATTTGAAAAGAATCTTAACATTGGTTCGGGAATTATCATAAAGCATAAAGTTCCTAAGAACATAAAAATCATTCCAAAGATGATTGATACATTTAATGTTTCATTACATCTAGTAATATTTTTTGATGCATAATTATAGCTTATAATTGGAACAATACATGTCTGCATTGCGCCTAGAGGTATAAAGAAAAATGTTTGCCATTTATAGTATAAACCGAGTACTGTTACTGCTTGATCAGAAAATCTCGCTAAAATTAAATTTAAACCAAATATGTAAAAAGTATAAGCTGATTGCATTAAGATATTAGGAAGACCTATTTTAAAAATTCTTTTAATATAATGAGGATATGTTTTTAAACTTGGTGATTTATAAAAGCCTTTTTTCATTACAACTAAAGCCGCAACTATTTGACCAATTATCGTCGCAATTCCTGCTCCTGCAATTCCAAATTTAGGGATAGGACCTAATCCAAATATTAAAATTGGATCTAAAATAATATTGGTGATTGCGCCTAAAATTTGAGCAATCATTGGCAAGCGCATATTTCCTTTTGCTTGAATAACTTTAGTCCATACACTTTCTAAGAATAGACCAATACTACATACTGATACAATTCTTCCATAAATTATAACATCATCTATTACTTCTTTTGAATCTGTTTGAAGTTTTGCATAAGCTGGCATAATAAAATAACTTATTAATGCGAAGATAAACCAAAATGCTATTGCGATAGGCATTGCGGTTCCCGCATATTTTTTTGCTTTATCATCTTGTTTTAACCCATATTTTGATGACATTATGGTGTTAATTCCAACACCTGTACCAACAGCAAGTGCAATCATTAATAGTTGTAAAGGATATACTATTGATAAAGCAGTTAAGCCAGAATCAGAATATTTACCAATAAAATAACTATCGACAATATTATATAAGGCTTGAATTAACTGAGCTAACATTACGGGTGGAGCTAATTTGATTAATATTTTGGATATTTTTTCGGTTCCAAAATAATTACTTTTTTCTTTTAATTCCATAACATTTCCTTTATTTTATTTCTTTTAATTTTCCAAAGTGACATTGGTAACTTTGATATGATGTGTGTTTTATTGTTAAGATATTATCTAATTCTTTGGTTATTTTATTAAATTTTTTGTTCATAAAATGGGTTGTGACGTAATTTACTTTTTTTATTTTTCCTTTTGCGATATGGCAAAATGCCCTAATTGGACTAGATACTCCAAAAACCCAAATTGGCGTACAAATTGTTATTTCATCATATTTTGTCAAATCAATATTGATTTCTTCTAAGTTCATTTTCCATTTGTGCATAGCAAATCTTCCACACCACCAAAAACCTAAATTCCCTTTTATTTTTTCAGTTGTTTTGATTTCATAAATAGCTTGTGATGTTTTATTTGCTAGTTCATAAGCTAATTTTTTTGTATAACCACTTCTTGAAAAATAGATAATTAAATTTTTACTATTATTATTAATGTTTGGATAATCATTTTCATTAAATGTAAATTTGCTTTGCATGTATCTTACATAACAAATATAACCGGTTATTAATTGACATAAACCAAAAATAAAATAGATTGTTGACATAATATTTAATGGATAAATAATGAATTGAATAACAATCCATAACATTAAAATTAATCCTTGACAAGAACCTAAGAAAATTCCTTGTTCTTTATTTTTAATTAGTAATATTGTAGCAAAAATATTAGGAATACCATTTACTAATAAAAGTGCAATTCCAGGAAAAATTAAATTTTTAAACAATATATTTGCAAAAGGTAAAACTTGCATTCCTGGAAGTAATCCTCCCATCATTGTTTTGTCACCATCGATATCGATAAACATCATAATTGAGCCAAATACGGCGCCAATACCAATGAAAAGAGTCCAAAAGATTAAAATATGAATCGCTTTTTTGTTCATTTGTTGGTTCATATATTTATACCTCATTTTGATATATAAAATTTCACAAATTATTATTTATGCAAAAACAGAGCATATAGCTCTGTTTAGATGTTTATTTAATTTTTGCAAGAATGTTAGTGTTAAAGAAATCATCTACTGTATCAGGAGTTACTGAAAATAATTCATCATTTACTTTAACGCAAACACCTTTTTGACATTGTCCCATGCAGAATGTTCCTGCAAGTTCAACTTGATTTCCTAAGTTGTTTTTGGCAATTAAATATTGTAATTGTTCAATAATTTGTCTTGAACCTTTGATATGGCAAGAGCTGCCAATACAAACTATAATTTTAGTCATTTTTGTCTCCACTTCTATTCATAATCAACAACGTTTACCCAAGAAAGTAAGAATTCTCTTTCTTTTTCATTACCTTTAACAGATTGTGATGCGGCAACGATTGGTAACCATCTTTGAATTTCTTTTTTTGTTACTTTTGCTTTTTCGGCAAATAAATTTAAATATTTTTCTGCATTTGTAATGTCTCCTGCAAGCCAGAATAGTAAATATGTTCTCGCTGCATCAGCGCATGGGCTACCTTGAGTAGCATGTGACCAGTCAATGATATAAGCTTTTCCATCTTCACCGATAATAATATTTGAAGGGTTAAAGTCACCATGACATAGAGCTTTTGCTTTTGGCATACTTTCTAGTCTTGTATGAAGATCATATTTTGTTTCTGATGAAAGATTTGTAAGATCAATTTTGCGATTCATTTTTGATTTTAATCTTGTTAATAATGGACAAGTATTTTTTTGCATAGCGATTTGAATATCTACAAATTGAGCTAAGTATTCATCTTTTTTGTCAGGATTTTTTTCCATTAATTGTTGAAGAGTGTTTCCTTTAATATATTCAGTGATGATTGCCCATTTGCCATCAATCATTGTAACACCTTTGATTTTTGGAACGTTAAGTTCTAATTCTTCAACTCTGGCTTGATTTAATGCTTCATTTAAAATATCCGCTTTTGAATATTCTTTGTTGAATACTTTTATACAATCATTGCCATCAGCATAAACGGTTTTAGCATTTCTAACTGCTATAATTTTTTCAAGATTCATATTTTACTCCTTACTTTTATTTTGTTAGATTCTTTTTGTATAACTTTTTGAAATCATGTTCATCATTATTTAAATCTTTATCTTGAGCTGGAACTGGTTTTTCAACAAATTCTTTTCCGTAATAAGCATTTAAATACATTTCTTTAATTTCACTCATTAATGGATAACGAGGAT
>CAYVQA010000064.1:0-6902 GCA_964453965.1 uncultured Staphylococcaceae bacterium | reverse complement strand
AAAACAATATAAAATGAAAGGAGAGGCGTAGACAATAAGTTGTCTACTCGACAGATAATATGACTAGAAAGAAAAATAATAATTTAAATGTTATATGTAATATTATATGGCTTATTTTGGGTGGATTAGTTGTTTCGATATGTTGGTTATTCGCGGGAATATTTTTTTGCATAACAATTATTGGTATTCCCCTTGGTAAACAGTGTTTTAAAATTATGGAACTATCATTTTCACCATTTGGTAGAAATGTTTTGACTAATTTTAATAAACATCCAATTATTAATTTAATATGGGCTATTTTATTAGGCTGGGAGATGGCTATTGGCTATGTATTAGCTGGTATTGCTAATTGCTTAACAATTGTTGGCATTCCTATTGGACTACAATCATTTAAACTAGCAATTTTAGCCTTGTTTCCTTTTGGTGCAAGATTAAATTAAAATAAAATAACAATATTAATATTTAATATTAAAAAGACTATACGAGGTGAAAAATGAAAAATACTAAATATATTTTTATTACTGGTGGTGTTGTTTCTAGTCTTGGAAAAGGTATAACCGCATCGACAATTGGTCGACTCTTAAAAAATAGAGGCTTAAAAATTTATATGGAAAAGTTTGATCCGTATTTAAATTATGACCCCGGAACAATGTCTCCATATCAACATGGTGAAGTTTTTGTAACTAGCGATGGTGGAGAAACTGACTTGGATTTAGGCCATTATGAAAGATTTACAAATGAATTAGTAACAAAAAATTCTAATATTACAACTGGAAAAATATATTCACAAGTTATTGAAAAAGAACGCCGCGGCGTTTATCAAGGCAGAACTGTTCAAGTTATTCCGCATATAACTAATGAAATCTTATCTTATTTGTATAAAGCTAGAGAAAGTGGCGCAGACGTTGTAATTACGGAAATTGGTGGCACTGTTGGTGATATTGAAAGTTTGCCTTTTTTAGAAGCAATACGTCAAGCTAGACGTGATTTTGGTGTTGAAAATACTTTTTATATTCATGCGACATTAGTTCCATATTTAAAATCAGCTGGTGAAATTAAAACTAAACCAACTCAACACAGCGTAAAAGAATTACGAAGTATTGGAATTTCACCAGATATGATTGTTTTGCGCTCTGAAGTGAAAGTATCAGACATTGAAAAACAAAAAATTGCTTTGTTTTGTGATGTTAAACAAGAAGCTGTAATTGAAGCTCAAGATGCAACGATTATTTATGAATTGGTGAATAGTTTTCATAAGCAAAAAGTTGATGAGATAATATGTAAAGCTTTGAAATTAGAAACAAAAGAATGTGACTTGTCAACTTGGAATGAAATGATTAAAAAAATAAAAAACATTAATGGTGAAGTTAAAATAGCTTTAGTGGGTAAATATATTTCATTAAAGGATGCATATTTATCAGTTACCGAAAGTTTAGATCATGCTGGAATTCTTTTTGAGAAAAAAGTCAGTGTAAAAAGAGTTGAATCAGATTTGATTAATAAAGAAAATGTTCAAAATTTGCTTGGTGATGTTGATGGCATTTTGGTTCCAGGTGGATTTGGTAGTCGCGGAATTGAAGGAAAAATTGTTGCTGCAGAATATGCAAGAGAAAATAATATTCCTTTCTTTGGAATTTGTTTAGGAATGCAAATTTCTTTAATTGAAATAGCGCGTCACTTAGCTAAATTAAAAGATGCGAACTCAACTGAATTTAATCAGAATGCACCTTATAAGATAATCGATTATTTGCCGGAACAATACACAGGAATTAATATTGGAGGAACTCTAAGATTAGGTAATTACGATTGTAAAATTAATCCAAATTCTAAAGTTTCTAAATATTATAATACAGAATTAATCAAAGAAAGACATCGTCATCGATTTGAATTTAACAATGAATATCGATTGACTCTTGAACAAGTAGGCGTTAATTTTGTTGGCGAAAATCCCCAAACTAAATTAGTAGAAATGATTGAATTTACTAAATGTGATTGGTTTGTTGGATGTCAATTTCATCCTGAATTTTCATCGCGTCCAAATCATCCACATCCATTATTTGTCGGATTTATAGAACATGCTTTGAAATATCAAAATAATAGAAAATAAAAATTGCCCTATGTGAATTCACATAGGGTTTTTAGTAATAAAAAAAGTTTGATTTTCAAAATCAAACATAATATGCTTAAATGGTGATCTGTACGGGATTCGAACCCGTGAATGCATGCGTGAAAGGCATGTGAGTTAAGCCGCTTCTCCAACAGACCATTGCAAAAACTATTATACGCTTTTTCATCATTTTTGTCTAATAATTTGCTTATTTTTTTAAATTTTTTTATTTTTTAGTTCAAAAAAACATATTTTATTTTTTTAATTAGTATAATTATAGTGGTGATTAGATGACAAAATCTGTTGTAATACCAATGGCTGGAAAAGGTACAAGACTTTTTCCTTTAACTAAAATAAATAATAAAGCCTGCTTACCTTTTGGAAATAAAACAATTATCGAACGCATAATTGATAGTTTTTGCTATTCTTCAATAACTGATATTTATTTAATTATTAGTCCAGATGATAATTTAATACCTTTACTTGGGTATGAATATAAACGAATGAAAATTCATTATATTATTCAAAATGAGTGTAAGGGACTTGCAGATGCATTATTAAAAGTTGAAAGAAGATTAAATGATGAAAAATTTCTTTTGATATTATGTGATGCAATTTTTGAAAGACAAACGATAAATGAATTGTTAAGATATGCTAAAGAAACAAACGATTCGATTATTTTACTTAAAAAGAGCGAAGATGATTTAAAAGAATACGGAATAGCAGATGTTATGAGTAATACATATGTAAAAAGGATTATAGGAGTAAATCGGCAATATACGCCATTCAATAATATAATTGTTGGTTGCTATATCTTAAATAAAAATATATTTGATGAAATAAAAAAATTGAAATTAGACTCTACTGGCGAAATAAATTTTAATGTTGCATTAGATTCGCTTGCAAAAAAACAAAAACTACAATTTTTATTTTTAAATAACAATTATTATGATGTTGGAACAATTGAACATTATTTAACATCATTAAAAACTTATTTTTTAAATAGTAACAATTAGCAATGCCGATTATGAAATCGGTTTTTTTGCATTCTACTATTATTAAAATGTATTTTGCACTTAAAAGTCTTGCAAAAAAAATTTAAAAAAACTATAATATAATGATTTTAGGAGGCACAGTTTATGTTTTTTACAATAATCGCAGTATTTGTTGTAGCTATAGGAATTTATACAATAATTATATTATCAATTGATGAATTTAAAATGACGAAAAAAATTGAAACTTATAAAGCAGAAGAATTTAATGATGTAAAAACAATTGAATTTGTGAAAGATAATTCAGCATATAAATATTTTTTACTTATTGGAGTTTGCTTAGCATGTATTTATAGTTCAAATATTTCGAAGATTTTTTTGCCTCTATTTAAGAAAGTATATTATGGCAATCTTAATGAAATGTTTTTGTCAATTGCGTCAATTATTATTTGGGTGTTTGAATTGGTTGCAATTTCTCATTTTGCAAAAAATATTTTGAATATTGATTTATTTTCGAAAAGAAAAAATGATACAAAAAAAATCTCATTAATAAATACACTGTTTATTTTCTTATTAACATTTATTCCGATTATGATAATTAGCTGGCTTTTAGGCTGGAATTTAAAAATTGTTGATGATTTCGGCCAAAAAATTGAAAATATTAAAGTAGTTTCTGTGGTTTCAAGATATGCTTTATATGTATTAAAGATTCTATGGACAACGATTATTATTTCTTTGGGCCAAGAAGGAATGGAAAAAATATTTAAATCTAAGTATAGAATTCCTTGGGGAGGAATAATTCTTATGCTTACATTTGGAATAGTTGAATTAATTATTTCTGACGGAAAATTTAAAATTATGTATTTTTTATTTAATATGATTTTTGGTATTATATATCTTTTAACAAATAAAAGATTTTCAATTTCGTATTTCGTTTCTTATATATTGTATATATTATAAAAAAGAGGTGTGTAATGAAAACAATTAATAATTTTATTAAATCTAATTATTTAATATTTCTTTATGCGGCAATATCAGTAATTTTGGAATTAACAGGTGTTTACATAACTGTTGGGAAATTTTATATACGTGATCCGAGATTATTTATTTGCGTTCAAGCAATCATTATTGTTGTTGCATTCTTAATTAAAAATAATCGTGTTAGACATACTTACTTATCAATTGTTGTTGCCATAAGTGGAGTTGTTAACTTAGTATTTATTGTTGTTTATAAAATGACTGGAACTTTCTTCGATTTTGGAATGCTTAATTTACGTAAAGATGCAATGGGGATTATTGAGGAGATTCCAATTGATTTTAATTATTTTTTAATATTTTCGCTTGCGACTATTTTCTTTTTAGTGATTGGTGGTCGTTATGTTGATACAGTTGAAAAACCTAAAACTTTAAATATTCCTCTTGGAATTAAAACACTTTGTGTTGTTGCATTATTGTTGTTAAATATTTTTATTTTTAGTTCTCTTAATGCTGGTGCAAAAGACGATCCAAATTATCATAATAAATTATATGGTTCAGAAGAAAATGGTTATACTCAATTAGGAATAACATCACATTTTTTAAATGAATTATATAATGGATTATTTAATAGTAAAGTTGAACTTGGTGATACTGAAGAAATAGAAGACTTTATTTATAATAAAAATGCAATATATTATGGTAATCAAATGGCAAATCCAAATAATGTTGATCGTAGCGAATATAACGTAATAACAATTTTGGGGGAAACATTCGAATGGTTTTCATTTATGCAAGATTTAGAACAATATGGTAATGGTCATAATTTTGGTGAAAACGGTGAAGAGGTACTTAGAGAATTATATCCTAATCTTTATTGGTTTTATGATAATGCACAAGTTATGACAAATTTTCATGCAAGAGAAAAAACTGATATTTCGGAAAATTTATCGATATTAGGCAGTTACCCAACAAAAGCATATATTAATTATGATTATCCTAATAATACTATTCCACAAACAATGCCAAATACTTTAAAAATGTTAGATAGTGATATTTTATGCAATTCGTATCATAATGGTACTACTACATATTATAATCGTAATGTCGAACACTTAGCATTAGGATTTGAAAAATTTACTGCTAGTGAAACGATGGAAAAAGAGTATGGAATGACAAATTATATTTCATCTGGTGAACGTAATTTAGATTCGAAAATGATTGATGCATGCAAAGAAGTAATGTTTCCAACCAATCAGAGATTTTATACATATATTACAACTATTACAATGCATGGACAATTTTCATATCGTGAAAATTTAAAAGAGTATTATAATATTTTAGCTGAAAATGGTTTAGAACTTACAAATGGATCATCTGATGATGATAAACATCATGACCAATTTGTTTATTATGCGGCTGCGGCAATGGATATGGACAAATCAATGGGAATAATGTTGAATTATCTAAGGGAAAATAATTTATTAGATAAAACAATCATAACTTTGTTTGGAGATCATAATGCTTATTATCAAGGCTTGTCTAATTATGTTAAAAATATTTATGATACGACTGATGAAAACTATACTAATTTATACCGTGTTCCTTTGATGATATACTGCCCTGATATGCAACCACAAAAAATTGATAAATTTATGTGCACATCTGACATTGTCCCTACATTATTTGATTTACTAGGAATAAAGTTTAATTCGAACATTTATTTTGGTCATTCTGCTTATAGCGATGAAACAAGTATTTTATATTCCCGTGCATACAATGTCTTTTTGGATGATCAAATATATTTTACATTTATTAATAATCCTCTTTATTTAACTAATGAAGAGCATTTGAAGGTTGCAGAAGAAAGAGCGATTGAATTATATGAAAAATTGTCATATTGTGATAGGATTTTTCATAATGATTTCTTTGGATCTGAAAAAAAATATTATGAAAAATATGTAAACTATATAAAAAGCATTAATAAATAAAAAATAAATGCAAATATGTTTTAAATTTAATAATTTTATGATATTATAATAATGATATCATTATATATGAAAATCCCTTATCTTATGATTTTTTTGTGTTTCAGTAAAAAATATACTAAGGGGTTTTCTTTTTTATTATATGCGTTGAAAAATTATCAACAGTACAATACTACCGGTTTATAAGCAAAAGGCTATAAAGAAGATAGGAAATCTTTTAACTTCTAAGATAAAAGGCATACTATGGCTCCTAATAAAATTTATGCATTCTTTAACATTTTTAAAAAGCATGCATATTATAAAATGAGGTGAAAAAGATGGTTCATAAAATATTACAAATGCTTGAAAATAAAGTAATTAGTGTTGATGAAGCAAAACAATTATTAGAAATTATAAAAATTGATAATAATATTATGAATATGTCATATAATAGTAAAAGTGGAACGTTTTTAAATCTTATGGTGCCAAAAGAAATGCTTTTAGATACTTTTGATAAAGCAAGTTTGAAAATTAAAGATAGTATAGAAGATACAATTAAAAATGAAGATATTTTAAAAAAAATAATTTCTTTTGTAAAATAAAGCATATATTTTGACATAATATGTCGAAAGTGGTATAATATACAAGGTTAAGTTAAGTGAGGCATTTAATAAAAAAATCCTTATTTGGTTAGCCTTATCTTTATTTTATATTGTTTAAAAAATATTTTCATTTTTATGAGCATATCAATTGAAATAATATTAAAATGATGATATAATATATAAGCTGTCATCTTGATGACAACGGATTTGATCTTTGAAAACTGAACAGAGCAAATGGAGCTGGATAAAACTTTATTAT
>CAYVQA010000063.1:2333-7027 GCA_964453965.1 uncultured Staphylococcaceae bacterium | reverse complement strand
TTAATATCTAAAACCGCCTTTATTTTTTCCTTTACCTTTTTTTTGATGCATTTGTCCCATTGGTGGCATTTTTTTACCTTCAGCCATTTTTTGAAGATCGTCTTCATCTAATCCCATCATCATTTGCATTTGTTTTTTCATATCAGCAAATCTTTTTGTTAAGGCATTAACTTCTTGATAACTGCGGCCACTTCCTTTTGCAATACGCTCTTTTCGTGAACGAGATTTATCTATTTCATCGGGATGTTTACGTTCATATTTAGTCATTGAAAAGATGATTGCTTCAATGTTAGTAAATTGCTTTTCATCAATATCAATATTTTTAATTTTTGAGCCAACGCCAGGTATTAATCCTAAGATTCCTTTTAATGAACCCATTTTTTTGATTGTTTTAATTTGATCTAAGAAATCATTATAATTGAATTTTCCCTTTTGAACACGTTCTGCTAATTTCATAGCGTCATCTTCATCGATATTTTCTGTAGCTTTTTCAATCAGTGACATTACATCACCCATACCCAAAATTCTACTTGCCATACGTTCAGGATGGAATACTTCAATTTGGTCTAATTTTTCACCAAGACCAATAAATTTAATGGGAATTCCCGTCATATAACGAATTGATAATGCGGCACCACCACGTGTATCACTATCTAATTTTGTAAGTAGGCAACCAGTTACATTCAATTTTTCATGGAAAGCTAAAGCTACGTTAACAGCATCTTGACCAGTCATCGCATCGACAGTTAATAAAATTTCATCAGGTTTAGCTATTTCCTTAATTTCAACTAATTCTTGCATTAATGGTTCATCGATATGCAAACGTCCAGCTGTATCAATTAAAACTAAATTATAATTTTTTGCTTTTGCATAATCAAGGGCTTTTTTTACAATTATTTGGGGTTTAGTATCAACACCCATTTCAAATACTTCAATATTTAATTGTTTTCCAATTGTAACTAATTGGTTTACAGCTGCAGGTCGATATACATCACATGCAACAAGTAAAGGCCGCAAATTTTCTTTTTTACGTAAGTACGCCGCAAGTTTTCCAATATGTGTTGTTTTACCACTACCTTGTAACCCTGCAACTAAAACAACACTTGTTCCATTTGCTTTTAAATTAATTGGAGTAGCTTCATCTCCCATTAATTTTATTAATTCTTCATTAACGATTTTTAGAACTTGGTCTCCTGGGGTTAAAGATTTCATAACCCTTTCGCCAAGTGCTTTTTCTTTAATATCAGCAGTAAATTGTTTTACAATTTTATAGTTAACGTCAGCTTCTAATAATGAAACTCTTACTTCTTTCATCATTTCATTGATGTCATTTTCATTAACTCTTCCACGTCCAGTTAAACGTCGTAATGACATTTGTAAGCGTTCTGATAAACTTTCAAAAGGCATAATATTACTCCATTTCTTTAATTTTTTGTATAATTAGTAATCCTTTATTTGTTATTTCTTGAGTAAGTTCATCTAAATATTGATTTAATAAATGATCTTTTTTTACTAATTGTAACTTTTTTTCATAATTTTCTAATAATTTTTCAACTTTTTTGATGGTATCAAAAACTGCATTGCGGCTTATATTATTGTTTTCTGCAATTTCTCCTAGGCTAAAATCATTTGCATAATAATCTTCAAAAATTTCTTGCTGTTTTTCCGTAAGTAATGGTTGATAATAAGCAAATAATTCATTAAAATATGCTTTTTTTTCTAATACTTCCATGTTTATTCTTCCATATCTCCAAATAAGCCATAAATATAATTTTCTAAATCAAAGTATTCTAAATCATCAAGTCCTTCACCTAAACCAACAAATTTAATTGGAAAATTAAATTTATCACGAATTGCTAAAACAATTCCTCCTTTTGAAGTTCCATCTAACTTAGTTAGAATAATTCCCGTAATACTTGTAATTGTTGAAAAAGCTTCAGCTTGACTTAACCCATTTTGACCAGTCGTTGCGTCGATAACTAATAATGTTTCCGTTGCGCCACCTTCTACTTCTTTTTCAATAACGCGATTTATTTTTTCTAATTCTTTCATTAAGTTCGTTTTATTTTGAAGACGTCCTGCAGTATCACAAAGTAAAACATCATATTTTTCAGCTTTTGCTTTTTTTATTGCATCATAAATTACACTTGCAGGATCGCTTGCACCAGGTTTAGTGACAATGTCTACCCCAACTCTATTTGCCCAAACCTCTAATTGATCAACAGCTCCAGCTCTAAATGTATCACCAGCAGCAAGTAATACTTTTTTTCCTTCGTTTTTTAAACGATAGGCTATTTTTGCAATTGATGTTGTCTTTCCAACACCATTTACCCCAATAAATAGCATTACTGAAAGCCCATCTTTGTTGATTTTTAAATTTGCATTTACAATTTCATTTTTCAAATATAATTCAAACATTTTATCAACAATTATTGGTTGAAGTTCTTCCGCGTTATGAATTCCTTTTACTCTTGTATCTCTTTTTAATTTATCGATAAACTCTAATGTTGTTTCAACACCAATATCAGCCATTATAAATACATCGGTCAAGTCATCAAATAATTCTTCAGTTATTTCATCATATCCTGATAAAACCATTTTTAATTTTGAAACCAATCCCTTACGTGATTTTTCCATGCCAATATTATATTTTGCAGATTTTGTATCTTTTTTCTTTTTAAATAGGTCAAAAAATCCCATTCTATTTACCTCATTTTAATTAATTATAAATATTATACTACATTTTGGCATTTTTAACAAGTCAATTGATAAACTGAAAAAAGGCATCAATTCGAAGCCTTTATTCTTTTTCTTTTATAAATTTATTTATTAAAATAAACCCTATTATTAAAATTAAATTAAACACTATTAGAATTAAAAACATCATAATTTCACTTATTTGATGATTAAAAACGATTAAATCAATATCAAAATTTTCTTTAATAATTTTAATATTTTGATTTGGGAAATACTTTTCTAATTCTGTTAAAGTACCTTGCATAAAATGACGATGTAATAATGATGTTCCATAAGTGCCCGGCAATAATTTAATTGTTGTTTGAATAGCACTGCTAAATTGTGATATTGGCATATAAGCGCCACAAATAAATCCATAAATTGAACTAACTATTGTTGCAACAGCTGATATTGCGCCTTGACTATATAAAAAGTAAGAAATTATTGAAGATAATCCAGTTCCAAATAAGACAAGAATGAACACATCAACTAATATTAATAAAATATCGGTTATGCTGATATACCAGCCATTTATCGCAATATAAGCGAATCCAACTGCAACCATAATATAACTAATCATTAATGTGATAATTGCGGTTGAAAGATAATACGCAAGTGATTTAATACTTTTTTTGACTGGGGTCATATTTAAATCCGCATTTACACCTGTAACACGATCTTTAACCATACATAAGTTCGCAATAAAGGAAATAGATATTGTACAATTAGCCATTAAACTCGATATTAGCCAACCATTAACAAAACCATTAATTAATTTTTTGGGAATTACTGCGTATATTTCACTTGGAACAGATGATGAAAAACTATCATAATAAACACCTGCTAAGAATGTCGCATACAAAACTAAAATAATTAATGGCGATATCATTGCGCTTAAAAATGTACCTTTATCTTTAAAAAAGAGTTTAACGTTTCGCTTAATTAAAATCCATAAACTTTGCATTTTAATTACCTCCTAATTTTTTTCCAGTTGATGCTAAAAAAACATCATCCATTTTTCCTTTTGTGACTTCAAAATCAACAAATAAATTTGGATTTTTGTTTATTAAATCAACAACTAAGGAAGTATTTTCAATTGTTACTTTTATATGGTCAGAAAAAACTTCATATGGTAGATTTAGTTTTTTAACTTCTTCTTCACTAACATTATAAAAAACTATATAATCACTCGTATAGCGATTTTTTAAATCAAGCGGTGTCCCTTCTGCAATAATTTTTCCACTATCCAATATTACAACATAATCCGCATCGGTTGCTTCTTCCATATAATGGGTTGTTAAAAAAACTGTAAGTCCTTTTTCATCTTGTAACTGATGAATAACATCCCAAACTTTTTTCCTCGTTTGCGGATCTAATCCCGTTGTAGGTTCATCAAGTATTAAAATTTTTGGATCATGAAACAATGCTCTGGCAATATCAATTTTTCGTCGTTGACCTCCTGACAATTTACCATATTCGCGTTTTAATAAATCCTTAAATTCTAATAGTTCACTTAATTCATCTAATTTATTATGAAATTGTTCTTTTGAAAGACCATATAAATACGCTCTTGATGCTAAATTATCATAAACAGTTAATGGTTTATCAAAAACCGAGCCTTGAAAAACAACACCTAAATCCTTTTTTACTTCAACTAATTCCTTATCAATATTATGATTGTTAATAACTATTTCGCCATTATCTTTCGATAACATACCGCACATAATGTTAATTGTTGTACTTTTGCCTGCCCCATTTAACCCTAGAAATGCAAACAATTCACCTTTTTTAACATTAAATGTTAAATCATTAACAGCTTTAATATTTCCAAAAGATTTTGATAAATGATTAATTTCAATTATTTTTTCCATAATTTTCCTCTAAATTAAATTTTGCATTTATATTTTAACACATTTTAATAGTTTTGTAAATTAATAAATCTTTAGAAAACATTTTTT
>CAYVQA010000063.1:0-2233 GCA_964453965.1 uncultured Staphylococcaceae bacterium | reverse complement strand
ATTAATAAATCTTTAGAAAACATTTTTTTATTTTTTCTGTATATAATATTAAAGGTTAAAAAGAATTTAAAATTTTTTAAAAACTATTTTGATTGACAATCAATTTTTAAAAGTGTATAATTTTTGCATAACTTAAGAAAGGAATTAAACAATGAAACTTGTTATTGTCGAATCACCTGCAAAATCAAAAACAATTGGCAACTATTTAGGCCAAGACTACCTTGTCGAAGCAAGTGCAGGACACATCCGTGACTTAAAAGTCAAAGGAAAGGGCGGTTTTGGTGTTGATATTGAAAATCATTTTCAACCAGAATATGCCATCCTAAAAGATAAACAAGAAATTGTTTCTAAACTACGCGATATTGCCAAAATTGCCTCTCATATCTATCTTGCGTCTGACCCAGATAGAGAAGGTGAAGCAATTAGTTGGCATTTAGAACAAGTTCTTGAACAACCAAAGAAAAAAATTTCGCGAATTGTATTTAATGAAATAACCAAATCAGCTGTTAAAAAAGCAATTGAAAATGACCGAGATATCGATATGAATCTTGTCCATTCACAAGAATCACGAAGAATACTTGATCGAATTATTGGTTTTAGATTATCATCATTACTTCAAACAAAAATTGGTTCTAAATCAGCTGGTCGCGTTCAATCAGCTGCCTTAAAAATTGTGGTTGATCGCGAAAAAGAAATTGAGAAATTCATTAAAGATGAATTTTGGGAAATTACTACACATTTTGATAAAGAAAATGAAAATGGTACATTATTTGATATTAAAGCTAAGTTCTATGGAAAAAAAGATGAAAAAATCACTTTAAAAAATGAATTAGAGACAAATAATATTATTAATTCACTAACTGATGAGTATATCATTTCTAATATTACGAAGAAAATGCGTAATCGTGCCTCTAAGCCTCCATTCATTACTTCTACTCTCCAACAAGATGCTAGTGCAAAGTACAACTATACTTCAAAAAGAGTAATGGGAATTGCTCAAAAATTATATGAAGGAATAGACTTAGGAACAGAACGTGTCGGATTAATTACTTATATGCGTACTGACTCAACAAGACTATCAGATGAATTTGTCACAGCTGCAAAGTCATTTATAATAAATAATTATGGTGAAAAATATTATAATGCGCCTAAAAAAGTTGTAAATGATAAAAATGCTCAAGATGCCCATGAAGCAATTCGTCCAACTGATGTTACAAGAACGCCAGAAAAAGTAAAAAAATTCTTATCACTTGAAGAATTTAAAATCTATTCCTTAATATATAATAGAGCCGTTGCTTCCTTAATGAGTGATGCAACTTTAGAAGATACAAAGGTTGATATTGAAAATAATGGTTATTTATTTAATACTTCTGGAGAAAAAACAGTATTTGATGGTTTTATGAAAATTTATGATGAAACCAGTTTAGATACTGTTGATGAAATTGAAAAACTTCCAGAATTAACAATTGGTGAAAAAATGAATTTAGTTTCGCTTAATAAAGAACAAAAATTCACATCTCCTCCATCGCGTTATACAGAAGCACGTTTAATTAAAAAGATGCAAGAACTTGGAATTGGACGTCCATCAACATATGCTTTAACAATGGAAACATTAAAAATTAGAAGTTATGTTAAATTAGAGAAAAAGACATTTGTGCCAACAGAACAAGGTCGCCTTACAAGCGAACAATTAGATGCTTTCTTCAGTTCAATCATCAATGTTCAATATACAGCTGATATGGAATTAACTCTCGACAAAATTGCGGACGGAGAAAAAGTATGGTATGAAGTTTTAGAAGACTTTTATGATAAATTTGCACCTCTTGTTGAAAACGCAAGAGATAATATGCCAAAACTTTATCCAAAGCTTACAAATGAATTTTGTCCAGAATGCAGTCTTCCTCTTCTAATTAGACGTGGTCCATTTGGTGAATTTACAGCTTGTTCTGGTTATCCGCGTTGTAAATTTATTAAAAAGGCGCCAAAGAAAGAAGTTATTTCAACTGGTGTAATATGTCCAATTTGTAAGGAAGGTGAAATTGTTGAAAGAGTATCCGGAAGAGGTCGTTCGAAAGGAGTAACTTTCTATGCTTGCAACCGATATCCAAAATGTAAAACAACTTTTTCTGGTATTCCAACCGGAGAAGTTTGTGCTAAATGTGGCCATTTTATGATCAATTTCAATGGTATCATTAAATGTTCATTTGAGAAATGTCCCACAAATGAGCCAAAA
>CAYVQA010000062.1:5746-7069 GCA_964453965.1 uncultured Staphylococcaceae bacterium | reverse complement strand
ATACGTTGTATCTTAAAATATCACATACACAATATATCACATACAAAAATGTCATTTTTTTCATCGCACTTACAAATTAATTAAATGTATTCGACTGGAACCAACCAACAGTTTTTATTAATCGGTTGTAACTTATTACTCATACAAATTACTAAGCCTACAGAAACATTTTTTGAATATTTTTTTAGTACTTCAAAATGTTTGTCAGGATTATTCGGACTAATCCCTTTTTTTATTTCAATTGGATATAATGTATCTGCTTCAGAATAAATTAAATCTATTTCTTTTTGATCCTTATCACGATAATAATACAAATGCATTTTTGGATCAACGCCATAACTTGTTAAATTTTTAATAATTTCACTTACAACAAAAGTTTCAAATATCGCACCACCTAACGCTCCTACTTCTAGAGTTTCTGCATTTGGATATTTTGCCAAATAACTACATAAACCAGTATCCATAAAATATAATTTTGGTGACTTAATAATTCTATTTGATAAATTAGAATAATATGGTTGAAGTAAATATATGATTCCTGATGATTCCAAAATACTAATCCAATTTTTTATTGTTTTTGAATCAACACCAATTTTTTTCGCAATTGTTGCATAGTTCAGTTCTTGTGCAGTTCTAACAGCAATATACTGCATAAAATTATAAAATTCCATTGTTTTTCCAACGTTTAGTAATTGTTTTACATCACGTTCAATATAAGTATTAATGTATGAAGAAAAATAATTGTTTCTTTCGATTGTTTTAGTAACTATGCTAGGCATCCCGCCATTATATATTATTTCAAAAATTTGTTTAGTATCTATTTTTGAATTAATATTTTTCTTTTTTAAGCTTTCAATAGCTGGATGAAATACTGATGACTCATTATTAAGAATTTCACTTAAAGATAATGAATATAAATTTAAAACACCAATTCTTCCAGCAAGAGATTCGCTAACCTCTTTCATTACTTTAAATTGTTGGGAACCTGTTAGCCAAAACAAAGATTTATTATGTACATTGTTTTTCAGATTTTTTATTCTTTCTTCATCAACTTTTATTTTAATATATGGAAGTAAGTTAGGCGCATATTGAATTTCATCAATCAATAAAGGATATGAATATTGTTCTAGAAAGTATTTAGGATCATTTAGCGCAAGATTCCTTGTATCTAAATCATCTAATGTAACGTAATTCATCTCATTTTCTTTTATTATTTGTAACATCGTAGATTTACCAACTTGTCTTGATCCAGTTAATATTATAACTGGAAATTCAGAAGAAATTTTTTTAATTGTATTTTCTATATTTCTTTTAATATACATT
>CAYVQA010000062.1:0-5646 GCA_964453965.1 uncultured Staphylococcaceae bacterium | reverse complement strand
TTTAGTTCTATTACATAATTATATGTTGGATGATCTTTATATTTTATATATATTGTATCACCAACTTGTAAAAATCTTGCGTCTAAAGAAATATTAACATTTACAACAAAATAAGCATCATTGATTGAATCAACCATAAATTCAATTGTTTGTCCTGTGTCTCTAATATAAGTTACTGTTGCGGTAATTGTTTTTTCATCAGTCGAACTAATACCTTTATCATTTAATAAACTTTCATAACTCATTTCTGCTTCATAGAAAGTATCTTCCATTGCGACTAACTCGCCATTTTCAACATTAATGAATACTATTTTTTGAATTTGTACATCATTTTTCAATACAATAAAGTATGTTGGAACATCATGATATGAAATAAGAATTGGCCATGTTGAATCTAATGCTTGAGCTTTTACTCTTTCATCTTTTTCCGCAATTTCTCTTGCACGCATTTCCGTTATTCCTGGGGCTTGATATCTTATTGCTTTTTTTGTTTTTAAGTTAATTGCAATAAAACCAATTGATGTTTGATCACTTTCATTGGGACTTGTTAAACATGAAATATAATATGTTTCGCCATTTTTCATAAAATAGTTATATCCATCGCTTAATTGGAAAACTTCTTTATTTGCAAAAACTGTATTCCAAAAGCCATTTTTATATTTTAAGGCATTATTGGCTTGTTCTTCAATAACTTGTTCATCGATTGAACGTTGAATCCAACTTGGTTCTTTTCCTAATGTATATTTTTTTATTTTTCCAGTGATTGGATCAACTGTCATAACTCCTTTAGGAGTGCTACCGCCAAATAAACCTATTTCTTTTTTTATTGTTGGAACTACCCAGTATGGATTACCTTCTTCATCAATTTGAAAGTAATAATTTTCGTAATACTCTGTTGGTTCATTTAATCTAATATGACGATTTAAATCATAATTAAAAATACCACTTGGCATATATTTTAATCCGTCAGCGAATTTTACAAGTTTAGTTTCCTGGGTTATTACATTTACTTCAATATAGCCAATTGTTCCTTTTGTCATTCGTGATAAACTTACAAAAAATTGACTATATTCTAATGGTGTAACTCTAATTAATTCTGTTTCGCCATTTCTTGTAACACTAAAAATAGTGAAGTTATCGTAATCAATTGAATATTGCGATCCATAATCGCCTAATTTTGCTTGTGCAAGTTTAAATGCGACGTCTTTATCAATTGTCGGAAGTTTTACACTTTCATTTTTGTAATCAAAATCATTTTTCAAATCAATTTCTGTTTTTGATTCAATTACAAGTTGTGATTGATATTTTTTTGCATTTAAAAATTTAGCGCTTGACAATTCCCCAATTAATAAAATAGTTAATATAAATGCTATTACAGTAAAAATTCCTTTTGTTAAAATATTAAAAATTGCGTCATCTTTAAACCAATTAGTAATTTTTTGATTATTTGATTTATTGAAAAAAGGCGTAGTTGTAAAGTTTAAATCATTGTTTTTCTTTTTTATTAATAGTAAAAAAATTAATGAAACTGGAAGTCCTAATACAAATCCTAAAAATAAATAAAAACTGGAAATTCGTAAATTAATAAAAGGTAAACCACAGTAGTAAAATATGCTAATTAATAATAAATATATTATGATATATATCAATACACCTTTTCTGAGTAAATAATTAAATATTGATGTTTTAGGTTTTACTATTTTTGCTTTCATTATTTTTCCTCTTCTAAAATTAATTCATCATTTAAATTATAAATTTTAAAACTATTCTCTAGTATTCCATAACACTTGGGTGTATTTTCTTTTGGCAAAGTAATACTACCAAGATTAATATATAAATCATTATTTACGAAATCTTTTCTAATAATATGTGTATGACCATGTAAGATAATCATTTTGCTATTAAAATTTTTAGGTTTTAAATAATTTATATGATGGCCATGTGTCAAATAATAATTTTTATTTTTTACCGATAAATAATATCCTATATAAATAGGAAACTTTAATACCATTTCATCTACTTCCGCATCACAATTGCCTTTTACTGCAATTATTTTGTCACTATATTTATTTAATACTTCAACAACTTTTTTGGGATTATAATTATCTGGTAAATCATTTCTTGGTCCATGATACAAAATATCACCTAATATAATTATTTTGTCACAATTTAATTCTATAAATTTTTTTTCAATTATTAATGTTGATTCGATACTTCCATGAATATCACTAACGACTAAATATTTCAATTTATCATCTCCTTAGATAGTATTTTAGCACAAATTGTTATATTTTTCAATTGATATATAAAAAAGAGTTCAATCTTAATTGAACCCTTTTTCATATTATCTTTATTTAACGATGTTTAAAAATCCAAATGGAGAAAAACTTTCTGTTGCAACAACAATCTTTTCATCACCATATGATAATCCAACACACCAAATTGTATCTTCTACAGTTTTTACCATATATGTGTTATCTTCGAATGCGACAATTGTTACAACTTCACCATTGATTGTGATTGATTCTTCTGTAATTACGACTGTAAAATCTTCTTCCCCAACTTTACCAGTATATGTTCCAGTATGTTCTGCAAGTAAACTTAAATCAAGTGAAGGAGTAACTGTACTACCAGTTTCATTTGTTAATGTTACATAAACACTATTATCGCTTTTTGCAATTATAATTTGTCCCGCAACATATCCAGGAAAAACATACCAAACATCTTCATTAATTGTTCCTGTAAATCCAGAATAATCATCATATTCAGTAACTACAAAGATAGTATCATTAACTGTTATTGTTTCATCACTTACAACAACAGTAAAACTAGTTCCATCACTTGTTTTGCCTGTATAAGTTCCATTATATGTATCCCAAGGAATTGTTGGAACAACAGGTGTGATTGGTGTTGTTTCTTGTTTTGTATATTCAGTATCTTTTAATAAAGTAGAGCTTCCAATAATTAATCTTTCACCACTTAATGAAACATAATATTCATCTTCACCAACATATACAGTATAACCATAGTAATCGTTTTCTGAATATGTAACATTTTCTGCTCTTGTTTCATCTAAATAAATTCCATATTTTTTAATAACAACACTATAAAATAAAGCATCTTCTGGATCAGGTTCTTCTGATGATACATACCAAACGCCAAGATATTGATCTAAAATATTATCTGACATACTTTCAAGTATTTCGTTAGCTTTTTCATTTATTGTGGCTAAAATTGCATCAACAAATTTGCCATCAATGTAATATGAATCAAATACTCCTGGGAAAACCCCCTCAACTATTTCTAAAACATCATCACCTAGTAATCCAATAATACCACTTAATGATATATCACCTGCTTGATCTTTTAATGATTCTATATCATTTTGAATTGATGATACTTTTTTAATTAATTCTTCGGCCATTTCAGGTGTTTCGATTGAATCAGTAACTCCTGTTGCAATTAAATCAACAACTTTTTCAGTTAATTCATCTTCTGTCATTCCTAATGCGGCTAAGATTGATTCTATTGTTTCTTCAGTGAAGCCTTTTTCTGAATCAATTGAAGAAATTATTTCTAATATCTTTGTTAGAATTTTTTCTGCTTCATCAGTTGTTTTTCCTGTTAATGTTTCAATTAGTGATACTGCAACTTCTTTTGCAAATGTTTTAACACTTTCAGTACTTACAAATGTTTCTACTGCTGTTTCAATAGCTGTTAATTCTTTTGAGAAATCAACATCTTTAACTGATGTACTAATAGTTGTAGCGATTGAATCGATAGCTGTCATAATTCCTTGAATGTTTGTTACTAATTCTTCTGTTGAAGATGAATCACCAACAACAATTGAGTTATATATAGCCATTCCATTTTCAACAATTGTTGAAATATTTGTTGCAATTGCAGCATAGTTTTCACTTGATAAAACTGTTGCGGCTTTATTAACCATATCTAAAGTAGGGTCAATCACTGCTAATAATAAATTAAATGCATCTGGTAAAACTTGAATTGCACGGTTACCATCAGTGCTATTTTTTACAAATGCATTAATTGCTGTTTTAACATATGTTGTAAGGGTTCCAAATTTATCAACTGTTGGACGATTTGTTCCAAGGAATGCTTTGATAATTTCAGCTACTTGGTTAGTTACTGTTTGATCATTTAATACTTTTTCAGTATCAGCTAATGCTTTGTCTAAATATTCATATACTACTTCTAATGTATCAACAGTTAATGATTCATTTGCAAGAACTAAACTTAAAACTGTATTTGTATCAATGTCTGTATCTAATTCATATACTATACTATTCATATATAATTCAATAGTATTATAAGTGATTTGTGCTAAACTACGATGAGAAATTTTACTATCTCTAATAGCATCAATAATTTCAAATACGCTTTCAACTGTTGGAGTTGCCTCTTCATCTATCATTTGATTCATAAAAATAGTAATTTTATCTAAAGCAACTACTTGAGCAGGAGTAACAGCTACACCATCACATATTGTTGCATATGCTTCTGCATTTTCTGTTGCAAAGTTAATACAATATGCAGTATATTCTAAATCACTCTTAAATTGACTCTTTTTATATTCAAATGCTTTTGTATATTCATCTTGTAATAAGCCTGTTAAATATGTAGATTTAAAAGTACTATAATCAACTGAAATCCCTGCTGCATCTGATGATGAATAACGAGAATTAGTAGATGTAGCAGTAACCCAAACATTATTTTTCCCTTCATTTAAATATTCATTTAAGTCTATTTTTGTTTCGGTTACTTTAATTGAGTTTGAACCAATTAGCACTGTATATCCTGTAGCATTTTCTACTTCATCCCATTCTAAAACGTAATCATTGGCATAATTCAAATTAGTTGGAGTTGCTAATTTTGTAGTTGATGTAGATGGTTTGATATCACAACCACAAATTAAAACTACTGTTAGTGCCATAACAGCAACTAAAAAATATTTCTTAATTAATTTCATAAATATTTACCTCCCTTTTTGGTATACATAAATTATATCATATTCGTTTTTGAATTATTAATAATTTGCAATATAAATGAAAAAGGAGCCTAAAAATCTAGGCTCTAGAACTAATTAAGCATAAAAAGTCGTTCTTCTTACTTAATCTTTTCAATTTTTGCTTTTTTCAATGATTCTATATACTTTTTCAGACCAATCCCAAATATCCTTACAATCATTATCAACATAAATAATCCTATCTTTTAACTCACAAGGTATATGTGATTCCAATTTTTCTTTTAACTTCATAGGAACAACAATTCTGTAGATCCAGTCTTTAAGTATTATTTCATCCTTAACTTTCATCGGAAGCACCCCATCACATACCGTATTAGGATGTTTTAATAATTGTTCATATTTGAAATAAAACCTGACTCCTGGATTAAAATGCACACTCAAATCATCTTCATTCGGAAAACGTTGTAATGCTCGTTCCATAACCAATCTATCACCTGCTTGGCAATTTCCCCATGAAAGCATTATGTATTCAAAATAATCAGCAGGGTCATTTGCAGCATTACGTTTTTCGCTCATAAGTTCTTCAACAGGTACTTTCCTTACCTTTAGTGCCGATAAAAGTTTTCCACATTCAAATATTTTAATGGCATTATCAGCAG
>CAYVQA010000061.1:0-7109 GCA_964453965.1 uncultured Staphylococcaceae bacterium | reverse complement strand
CTAATTTTACTAATTTCTATTTAAAATTATACCATATCTTTTTAAAATAATCAATTGATTTTTAAATTTTTCAAAAATTTGTTATAATATAATTGGTGATACTATGATATATGATAATAAATTGGATTCTTGTGAAATATTTAAATACATTAATAAAAACATTAAAATTAATAAAATCTATCTTTTTGATGAAATTACTTCAACAAATGAATTTGGTAAAACAATTAATAATGATGATGGTTACTATGACCTTATCATAAGTAATTGTCAAACTAACGGAAAAGGAAGATTAGGAAGAAGTTTTTATTCACCCAGTAATACTGGAATATATATGAGTATTGTTTTTAATAATCTTCCCAACTCTTATAATTTTGTTAATATTACGAGTATTACGGCTGTTGTGGTTACAAAAGCTATTGAAGAATTAACCGGACTTAATATTGGTATTAAATGGGTTAATGATTTATATCTTAATGATAAAAAAATTGCGGGAATATTAGTTGAAGGTATTACAAATTCAAATGAAAATATTACTTCTAAAATTATTGTTGGCATTGGGATTAATTTATCAACTGATTCCTTTCCAAAAGAACTGATTGATATTGCTGGAAGTTTAAATAGTGAAATATCAAAAAATATGCTTATTGGATATATTGTTAATTATTTTGATTATTATTTTAATTCTTCTAAAAATGAATATTTAGATATATATAAAAGTCATTCAATTATAATTGGAAAAGATATTATTTACTATAAAGATAATATTCCACATTATGGAAAAGCCATTGATATTAATAATAATTGTGAATTAGTTGTTCTTGATTCAGAAGGTATAATTGATATTTTAAGAACTGGAGAAATAAGTATAAGAGTTAAAAAATAACTACCTATTAAAAGTAGTTATTTATTTTTTTATAAGAATAATGCAAGTAAAATACCAGCAGCAATTGCGGAACCAATTACCCCAGCAACATTTGGTCCCATTGCGTGCATAAGTAGGAAGTTTGATGGATCTTCTCTTTGTCCTTCTTTTTGAACAACACGTGCAGCCATTGGTACAGCTGATACTCCTGCAGCTCCAATCATTGGATTTACTTTTCCTTTTGTCATTACACACATTAATTTTCCAAATAATACACCTGCAGCTGTTGCACAACTAAATGCAATTACACCAAGAAAAATTATTTTTAAAGTATCAATTGCTAGGAAAGTTGGTCCATAAGCTGTTGCGCCTACGCAGATTCCAAGTAGAATTGTTACAACATATAGAATGACATTTCCGGCCGCATTTACTAAATTTGGAACTACGCCTGATTCTTTTATTAAATTACCAAGCATTAGCATTCCAAGAAGTGGTGTACATGATGGTATAATTAAACATACAATTGTTGTAACTAAAATTGGAAAAATTATTTTTTCTGTTTTTGAAACTTCTCTTAGTTGTTCCATTTTTATTTGCCGTTCTTTTTTTGTTGTTAAAGCTCTAATAATTGGTGGTTGAATAACTGGTACTAGTGCCATATAACTATATGCGGCGATTGATATTGGAGCTAAATAATTTGGCGCGAGCTTACTCGTAAGTAAAATTGCCGTTGGACCATCAGCTCCACCAATGATACCGATTGACGCCGCAATTTTTGCGTCACCATCAAATAAAAGTAATGCACCTAGGAAAGTAATAAAGATACCTATTTGTGCAGCTGCTCCAAGTAACATACTTTTAGGATTTGCAATTAATGGTCCAAAATCAGTTGTTGCGCCAATCCCTAAAAAGATTAAACAAGGATAAATTCCTGTTTTTACTCCTGTATATAAAAATCCGAGTAGTCCAGAATATTCATAAGTTGGCGTAGTTATTGTCCCATTACAATGCGTACAAATTTCTAATCCTTCTTTGATACTTAAACCGCAATGTTCACATACTAATTCTTTCATAAATACTTCGCCTAATGGTATATTAGCTAGTAACATTCCGAAAGAAATTGGTAAAAGTAAGTATGGTTCAACTTTCTTGAATATCGCAAGATATAATAGAAATATTGCTAGAACAATCATTATAAGATTCATCCAACCATTTCCTTTAAAGAATTGGGCAATACCACTGCTTGCGATGAATTCTTTAATTAATTCTAATATTTGTTCCATATTTTATTACCCTATGATTAATAATGTATCTTGGCTATTTACAGTTTGGCCTTTATTTACAAGAACTTGTTTTACAACACCATCTTCAGCAGCTCTAATTTCATTTTCTAGTTTCATTGCTTCTAAAATTGCGACTACTTGACCTTTTTTAATATTATCCCCTGCAGCAACTTTTACATCCAATATTACTCCTTGCATAGGGGCTTTGATAGTTTTTCCTGTTGTATTTGTTGGTTGTGTATTTGTTGTTGAAGAGGTAATCGTTTTATTAGTTTCTGTTACACTTTCTAATTCTACTTCATACACTTTACCATTTACTTTTACTTTATATATTTTCATAGTTATCACTCCTAATTAATTTGTTTTATTGAAACTAATTTTGCGTCCGAATTAGTTTCATTTTTAAATTCGATTGTTGCAATTAATGCCGCAACCATCATATCATCATCTTTGATTTCTTTATTTTTTTCTTGGTTATTTGTATTTATTATTTCTTTTTGTACATTATGTTCTTTTTTATTTTTAAAAAATAATTGTGATAGTTGTACACATAATATAATTATATATAAAATAACAAATACCATTATAATTGCTAATATTGAGATTAATACTCCAGTACCAAAATCAATTTTATTAGGATATATTGCTAAAAAATTCATAACTTCTCCTATATATATAGATTAATTTCAACAATCTCATCTTCATTTTTTTTAGGATTGTTTCTGTTTTCTAAAAATTTTACTGCAACATTTTCAAACAATGCACAACTTAATACATCTTCATCTGATTTGCATAAATCTTTGTATTTTTCTTGATACATTGCAAATTGTGGTTCTAAATCATCAGCTGGTCGATATGTAATAATTTTTATATCTTCACCTTTGAAGATTTTTTCTAATACTTCACTTTTTATTGGAGCTGGTGATTTACCATATAAGCCTCTTGCGTAATCATATATTTCTTTTGGAACCATTTTATATCTTTCACCAGTTATTACATTTAATACTGATTGAGTTCCAACCATTTGTGATAATGGTGTGACAAGTGGTGGATATCCTAAATCTTCTCTAACGCGTGGAACTTCTCTTAATACTTCTTCGTATTTGTCCATTGCGCCTTGTTGTTTTAATTGGTTCATTAGATTTGATAACATTCCGCCAGGAACTTGGTATTTTAAAATGCTTGGATTACATGTTAAAGCTTTTGGATTTAATAATCCATTTGCTAAATATTTATCTTTAACTTTTGTCATTTTTTCAGCTGCTTTTCTTAATAAATTAATATTAAGATGTGGATCATATTTTGTACCAATAAGTGCATATTGAAGTGACTCAGTCGATGGTTGACTTGTACCACCTGATAGTGGTGATAATGAAGTATCTACTATATCACAACCTGCTTCAATTGCTTTCATTATTGTCATTTCCGCAATTCCAGCTGTACAATGTGTATGAAGTTCAATTGGTAAATTGATATTTGCTTTTAGTTCTGAAACTAATTTATATGCATCATTTGGTAGTAATACTCCTGCCATATCTTTTATGCAGATTGAATCAGCACCCATTTTTTCAATTTCTTTTGCTAGATTTACATAATACTCTACTGTATGAATCGGGCTTGTCGTATAGCTTAATGCTATTTGACAATGTCCACCATATTTTTTTGTACTATCAACAGCACATTTTAAATTTCTAATATCATTTAGTGCGTCAAATATTCGAATAATATCAATACCATTTTCAATTGATTTTTTTACAAACATGTCTACAACATCATCGGCATAATGTTTATATCCTAAAATATTTTGACCTCTAAATAACATTTGTAATTTTGTGTTTTTGCATACTGCTTTAATTTTTCTTAATCTTTCCCATGGATCTTCATTTAAGAATCTTAAGCAAGAATCAAATGTTGCGCCACCCCAAACTTCTAAAGCATAATATCCAGCATTATCTAATTCTTCTAATGCAGATAAAACTTCATCTGTTGTCATACGGGTTGCAAATAATGATTGATGTCCGTCTCTTAAAACAGTGTCTACTATTTTTACTCCCATTGTTTTTCTCCTTGTGTTCAATTTTTATAAAAATGCTAAAGCAATTTTTCATACTCTAGCATTGTTTAGTTAATTATTTAATTGGTTTTGGACCTGCATTAATAATTTCTTTTGGCATGTTAGGGTATTTTTCTGCAAAATTATTAACAAACATTTCAGCTAATTTATTAGCTTGTTCATCATAAGCTTTTTTATCTTCCCACATTCCGCGTGCATCTAATTTTTCATCGGGAACATTAGGACAACTTACTGGATAATCAACATTAAATACATTATGGTGTTTGAATTCAATATTATCAAATGAACCATTTAAAGCAGCACTAACCATTGCACGAGTATATGATAGTTTCATACGTTTTGCGCCTTGTGATGCGCTTCCTCCTGCCCATCCTGTATTTACTAAATATACTTTTGTACCATATTTTTCTAGTTTTTCACCAAGCATTTTTGCATATACAGATGGATCCATTGGCATAAATGGTTCACCAAATAAAGTTGAGAATGTTGGTTGTGGTTCAGTTACACCACGTTCAGTACCAGCAAGTTTTGATGTAAATCCAGTTACAAAATGATACATTGCTGCATTTTTATCTAGACGGCTTATTGGTGGAAGAACTCCAAATGCATCAGCAGTTAAGAAAATTACAACTTTAGGAATACCACCTTGACCAGGTATTTGTGCATTATTAATATAATCAATTGGATAACCAACACGTGTATTTTCAGTTAAACTTCCATCATAAAAATCAAATTCTCTTGTATTTGAGTCCATTATTACATTTTCAACTAATGAACCGAATTTTATAGCATTATATATATCAGGTTCATTTTCTTTTGATAAATTAATACATTTTGCATAACATCCGCCTTCAATATTGAAAATACCATCAGGTGACCATCCATGCTCATCATCACCAATTAATTTACGAGATGGATCTGCAGATAATGTTGTTTTTCCTGTTCCTGATAGACCAAAGAAAACAGCTGTTTCTAAAGTGTCAGGATCCATATTTGCAGAACAATGCATTGGTAAAACATTTTCTTTTGTTAAAACATAATTCATTGTCGAGAAAACACTTTTCTTAATTTCGCCAGCATATTGTGAACCACATATTACAATCATATGTGCTTCATAATCAATCATAATAGCAGCTTCACTATTTACGCCATCAATTTTTGGATCGCATTTGAATCCTGGCGCACATAAGATTGTGTAATCAGCTTCACCATAATTATTTAATTCTTCTAATGTTGGACGAATTAATAATTGATGAATAAATAAGTTTTGGCTTGCAAGTTCATTTACAATTCTAAATTTTTTTGTATATTTTTTATCAGCACCAGCAAATCCATCAAAAATAAATACTTCTTTACCTTGAAGATATGCGGCTACTTTTCCCTTAATTGCATTAAATTTTTCTCTTGAAATTGGTCGGTTTACTTTGCCCCAAGCAATTTCTGAATGTATTGTGTCAGTATCAACAATAAATTTATCTTTAGGAGAACGTCCTGTATATTTACCTGTTGTTACTACTAACGCACCTGTATTACTTAATGTTCCTTCACCACGACGTAATGCGGCTTCAACAAGTTGGGCAGGTGTTAAGTTGCGATATACTGCTTTAGGAGCAATAATACCTAATTTTTCTAATTCATAAGTTTCCATATTATAGCATCTCCTTTTTTTCACTTCTGAAATTTAATATTACTCGAAAAATCGAAAAATCTTTCCTATTATATCACAAATATTTTTAAAATGTAAAGTTTATGCAACTAAATCGTAAAGATAATTTTGTTAATAAGCTTTGTAGTATTCAGTAAAACTTTTCAACTAACTAAATATTTTGCGGATATATATATGAAATTAAATCTGTAATAACACTTTTTATAAGTATATGCAAATTCATTAATTTTATGAAAAAAAGAATCAAAAGAAATAAAATTCAATTGATTCTTGTAACTTTTACGTTATTTTTTATTCTATAACTTTCCAATAACCAGTTTTGTTTGAGCCAACTCGTTCAATATAATCTAATTTTTTCAATGTAGATATACTATTATTTATTGATGTTTTACCAAGTTCACACAGTGACATTAATTGTTGTTTAGTTATATTAGGATTATTTCTAATTTCGGCTAAAACTTTTATTTGAAAATTATTCAATTTTTTATTACCCACTTTATTACCCACCTTTTTATCACAAATTATACAATAATATGGGTAATAAATCAATTGTTTTATTCATTAATATTTTGCTCATTTCAAATAAAAATATGAATTTTTAAAATGTACATTGATTATATTTGTTTAATTTAAAGCATTGAAATAAGTTAAAAAATGTTATAAACAAAGGTCTGATACTTAACGTATCAAATCTTTGTTTTTCTTATGTAGTTGCATTGCTATGATAATTATTGATTTTTTAAATAATATGCATTTAAAATTTACTACAACATCTATTAAATACATTATCTTTTTAAAAAAATTGAATTTATAACGCTTATGACATAGTCACATTAACTTTGTTTAAAAGCCAATCTTCTATATTAAAATGAGTTATTCCATCTTTAGACATATCAAATTCATCTAGACTAAACACATATTTTGGTGATGGATCACGAACAGAATCGAATGCGCCAAATTCTCTTTCAATTACATCATCGTTTGATAATAAATAAGCAACTTTGATAAAACATTTCTTACCATCTTTCATTGCGACAAAATCAATTTCACCTTTATATGTTTTACCAATCTTTATGTCATATCCTCTATATAATAATTCATTATAAACTAAATTTTCTAGGGCATATGTTACAAATATTTTGTTTGAATCATTACAAACAAGTAAGAAGCCATTATCAACAACAAATTGTTTTTCAATATGTTTTAAAGTTCTTTTAGTTGCTA
>CAYVQA010000060.1:0-7196 GCA_964453965.1 uncultured Staphylococcaceae bacterium | reverse complement strand
GAAATAATGAAATTACTTGAATATTCTAGCATAACAACAATACGTTTAGGAGTATGATAACGTTCAACTGAATTTTGAATTTCATCAATGACTTGAACGGCATCTCTTTCTGGTAAATAGAAATTAATAAGTAATACATCTACCTCTGTAACTCTTAAAGCATTTAATAGACTTGCGCCACTTGTGTGACTTCCGACAATTTTTACAACTTCACTTGATTTAAAATAATCGCAGATTGGTTGAAGTTTGTCGGTACTTTCATCTGCGATCACTAATTTAATATTAGGCATATTATCCCCTCCCCTTTAATTTACGATAATATTTTACCAAAATTTTTCTTTTATAGCAAGATATATGCCTAATTTTACTATTTTTTTTACATTTTTTATATGATATGGTGAAAAAGTAGAATAAAAAAAGGTTTTTATTAATTAAAATTGTATAAAATTGGCGAAATTTGGCGATAATGATAATAGAAACTATTAAGAAGTTGCTTTTGATAGCCGATTAATTTCATTTTCCATCCATATTATATGTACACCATAACCTATTAAGGGATTATTTACACTAACATGAGAAACCGCACCAATAATCTTTCCATTTTGTACAATCGGACTGCCACTCATTCCTTGAATAATTCCGCCAGTTTCTTTGATTAAATTTTGATCAATTACTTTAATTTTTAATCCTTTTGTTTCCTTTGTCGCTTGATAATTATAATCACAAATTACAACATCGTATGCCTTAATTTCATTTGCATTAATAACTGTATAAATTTTTGCTTTACCTTTTTCAATTTCTTTTTGTGAGCCAAGTTTCATTTTATTATGTATTTGATATGATGAATTAATAATACCATAAACACCCGATTGGTCATTGTATTTTATTGTACCAATTACATTTGTTTCTAATACTGCTCTTTTTTCTCCAGGGATACCTGTTGTTCCTTTTTTAATTCCTTCAACTTGACTATAAACTAAATTACCAGCAATATCACCTAATGAAATATTGTCCGAATATACTCCATGTCCAAGACTTGCAAAGTAATTAGTTTCTGGGTCAATATATGTAATTGTACCAATTCCAATCATTTGGTCTTTTACATATAACCCTAGTGATTTTTCATCATTAATAGTTTCAACAACTTTAATTGTAGTATTTATTTTTTGATTATTTCGCATTATTTGTAAATCAACTTCAGTTGAATTTGTAATACATAAATATTTAAGTAATGTTTGATTGTTATTAACAATTTGCCCATTAAATTTTAATATTTGGTCGCCAACAATTAAATTACTATTTTTCCAAGGTTTTATCTTCCCGGTTTTTGTCATAACTTCAAATTGTCCTGTTATAATAACACCAGTATCAAATTTAACGCCAATGCTGTCACCACCTAAATATACGTAATTTTCATTTGCAAAAATGGGGATAAATTTATAACTAAATAAAAGGGTTGAAAAAATAATCAAAATTAAATATTTTTTTATATTTCGCATTTTATCCTCCTTTCATAGTTATTATTAACAAAAATAATAAAAATAAAAGTATCTTTAAAAATTGGTTTAAAGACACTTTATTTCATATTATGGAATATTTTGATTATTATTTTTTATTTTGATTGATCATATCTTTTGCAATAGCATATACACTTTCATAATCTGATGTATTTGGTGATAACATTATCGCAAGTTCCTTAATTCGTTCTTCTTCATTTAATGATTTTACATTTACTATTGTTAAATCATCATCAGTATTAGTTTTTTCAATATATAAATGTTGATTCGCAAATGACGCAACAATTGGTAAATGAGTAATTGCTAAAACTTGACAATTGGTACTAATTTCTTGCATCTTTTGGCCAACAACATAAGCAACATTTCGACTAATTCCACTATCGATTTCATCAAAGATAATCGTTGATAGTCCTAATTCTTTCGTTAAATAAACTTTCAAAGCCAGCATAATTCTTGACATTTCACCACCTGATGCGACTTTAGATAGTGGCTCAAGCGGCTGACCCGGATTAAAAGAAATTAAAAAATCAACATTATCTACACCATTTGTTTTGAAAATATCACTTTTATCGATTCCTAAATAAGCAACTGGTTTAAAAACTATTTCAAAGTTTACTCTTTCTAACATTAAATCTTTTAATGTTTTAATAACAGCTTCTTTTAATTGTTTTGCTTGTTTTATCCTTAAATTAGATAATTTCTTAGAAACTAAAACAAGTTCATTATAGCTATCACTTAATTTTTCTTTTAATTCATCTAAAAGAATATCTTTATTATCATTTAATTCAATTTGTTTTTCAAGTTTATTACGTAAATCAATTAACCCATTAATATCTAAATGATATTTACGTTTTAATTCATTTAATTGTTGTAACCTTGTATTAATTTCATTAAAACGTCCATCATCAAAATCTAATTTATCTAAATCATCATTTATTGATTCTTCAATATCTAAGCTTTCATAATAAGTATCTGTAATTCTGCTTGCAAGTTCTTGATATTTTTCATTATAATTTGCAAGTTTATTTAAAGTATTCATTATTTCATAAAGTGAATCATTTATATTATGACTATTAAACTCACTTTTTATGTCATTTAAATATTGATTAATACTTTCAAAATTGTTTAGATAATCAAGTTCTTCCTTTAAAGAATTTTCTTCATTTTCATTTAATGATGCATTTTTTAATTCTTCAAATTGATACTTCAAATAATCAAGTTGTTGTTCACTTGAATTAATAGTTTGAACTAATTCTTGATATTTTTTTAAATTATGTTGATAATTTTTACGTTTTTCTAAATAAATTTCAAGTAAGCTAGAACATTCATCATTATCAATAAATTCTAAATAATTATGATTATCGAATAATTTTTTTGTATCATTTTGTGTATGAATATCAATTAAATTATTACCTATTTTTTCTAATTGCGAAAGGGTAACTAAAACTCCATTTATTCTAGCAGTCGATTTCGAATTTTCTGTTATTTCTCTTCGAATTATTAATTCTTGATCGTCTAGTTCATCAATTCCATACTCAGTTAATAAATCTTTTACATAAGAATTGTAACCTTCAAAAACCCCTTCAATAATGGCTTTTGTAGTTCCACTACGAACAACTTTATTAGTTAATCGCATACCAAGTAATAAATGTGTAGCATCAATTATCAAACTTTTACCAGCACCCGTTTCACCAGTTAATACTGTCATTCCTTTAGAAAAATCGATATTAATATCATCTATAATTGCAAAATTTTTGACATGTAAACTACAAAACATTATTAATAGCTAACCTCCTTAAAATTTATTCTAATTATAAAAATTATTTTTATAATTTTAACATTTCATCGACAACTTGATATGTATGCGAATTTTTTCCTAATAATTCATTAATAAGCTTAAACGAATTTTCTAAATGTTTATTATATATTTCAATGGATTTTCCTAATCCATAAAGTTTAGGATAAGTTGTTTTATCCTTCTTTAAATCATTTTTAGCATCTTTACCAGTGTCCTTTTCACCTTTTGTTAAATCAAGGATATCATCTCTAATTTGAAATGTCAACCCAATTTCTAATGCCATTTCTTTTAATTTTTCGATTGTCACATCATCTGCTTTTGCAAGATAACCTGCGCCTAAGACAGCTGCTTCAACTAAAGCACCAGTTTTTCCATAATGTATTTTTTTAATAATTTCATCATTTAAAAAATCACGATCTTCATGTTCACTAATAATATCTAATGACTGACCGCCCACATAACCATTTGCGCCTGATAAAGAAGCAAGTAAAGTAACTAATTTTAAGCTAACACTCGGTTCCGCATCGCCTTTAGCGATTAAATCATATGCGCCAGCTTGCAAAGCATCACCGGCTAAAATTGCTTGTGCTTCACCATAAACTAAATGATTAGACATTTTATTACGTCTAAATCTTGCATCATCTAATGCTGGTAAATCATCGTGAATTAAGCCATATGCATGTGTCATCTCTATTGCACCTGCAAAATTAATTCCACTATGATATGAACCGCTTAAATCATCTAAAATTGCTAAACATAAAGTTGCTCTAAACATTTTACCAAAATTTAAAACAGTATAGCCCATTGCTTGTTTTAAAACATGCGAATAATTATAAGTATTCATATCTGAAGTAATAACATCTTTTACTTCATTTTTTAATTTTTCTATATAATTTGAATATTTAGCCATTTTTTTCTCCTTAATTAAATTCTTTTTCGCCTAAATCAGTCATTTTTGTAACAATTACACTTTTAGCATCATCTAGTCTTTTTTTACATTCAAGACTTAAAGACATCCCTCGTTTATATTTTTCAACTGATTCTTCAAGGGATAGTTTGTTACTTTCTAAAAGTGAAACAATTTCTTCTAATTCATTTAGAAGTTCTTCAAAAGATTTATTTTCCATATAATTATTCCTTTTCATATGTATTTTTTTTATAAGTTTCGAAGATGACTTTCGCATCAACATTACCATCGGTCATTTGGATATTAATATTTTGTTCAAAATCAATATTTTTAATTTTATCAATGATATTATTATTTTGACTTATAATCGCATATCCTCTTTTCATTGTGTTAAATGGATTTAATAATACTAATTTATTTATTTTTTCATTTACTTGTTGAATATTTTTGTCTAAATAATGATTAATAGTAAATTCAAATTTGTTATTTAATAAATTTATTTGACTATAAAGTTCATTAATTTTTTGTTCAAAAAAACCTTTTTTGAAACTATTTTCGAGTAAATCAAGATTATTCTGTATTCCATTTAATTTAAGTTGATAAACCTGTTCTATTTTTTCTTTTGTTTGATTCAATTTATTGTATCTAGTTTCTAATTGATTAATTGGCGAAAATTGTTTTAGTTTTGTATCAACTAATTGAAAATACCCCCTTTTTTGATCAATTAAACGGTCAAAATGAGCAATACTATATGAACTAGTAAGATTTTGATAACGATGAAAACTATCTTTTAATACATTTATGATACTATTTTTTAATCTTTTTCTTTTCATTATAAGTTCATCATAACAATCACTTTTTTCTCTAGTCAATCGCATTGCGGCACCAGTTGGTGTTGGAGCACGATACGAAGAAACAAAATCACATATAGTATAATCAGCTTCATGACCAATTCCAGTAACTGTTGGAATGGGACTTGCAAATAATGTTCTTGCGAGGTTTTCATCATTAAAGCAGGATAAATCTTCAAAGCTTCCCCCGCCTCTGCCTATAATTAAGACATCAGCTAAATTATCTGCATATACCTTCTTTAATGCTCGTACTAAATCAGCAGGCGCATCACGTCCTTGAACTAAAGCAGGATATAAAATCAATTTTGCTAATGGTAATCTTCGATTAAAAGTTGAAATAATATCATGAATTGCATCTCCGGTAGGTGATGTTATTATCGCAACAACATTTGGATAATTTGGTATAGGCTTTTTATATTTTTCATCAAACAACCCTTCTTTTTGAAGTTTTTCCTTTAATTCAATAAATTCTTGATATAAAATCCCAACACCATCACGACTAATTTTTTTTACAATAATTGAATATGTTCCCTTTTTAGGATATACTTGAACTTTTCCACATACTTGAATTTGCATTCCATCAACGGGAATAAAATCCAAATTTTGATTATCTGGATAAAACATCATTGCAGAAATTTCTGATGTTTCATCTTTAATAGAAAAATAGCAATGTTTTCCTGACCATTTAAAATTAGACAATTCCCCCTTTAAATAAACAGTTTCTAAATAAGGATTTGCTTCAAAAAATCGTGCAATATAATTATTTAAAACCGATACAGTAACAAATTTACTATTTTCCATTTGTTAATTTTTCCTTTATAGTATCCAGTACTTTATTATTAAACTTTACTGTTAAATAATCATCTGTTTCAGAATAATCACGTGTAATTTCTAATGCTTCATTAATTATAATTTCTTTTGGTGTAATTGTATAAAGCATTTCCGCAGTTGCAACTCTTAAAATTGCTCGATCGATAAACGCTAATCGATTCAGCGACCATTTGACTAATGATGACTTAATTAATTCGTCTATTGCATCTATATTATCATTTACTAAATTTATTAGTTCTTCGTAAAATTCTTGATCAACATCATAAGACGCAATTTCATCTTCATTAATCATCTTAAAATCAGCAAAATTTCTTATTTTGTCTTCTGCTGCTAAATCTTTAAGTTTAGGTTGATTTAACAAATCATTTTGATATAAAGTTAGTGCAGCAAAAATTCTAGAATTATGTCTTTTCATATTATTCTTCACCTTCGAGTATTATTATAAATGGATTAACTGCTTGTGCATCTTCATTATAAAGATTGCCACTTTTAATATCTGCTTGAAAATTATATAAAATAGTTATATTTGAAAAATCCGCAGATTCAAGTACTTTAGAAATAATTATTCGATTATCAATGATATAATATTCATATAAATTAGTAATATCAACTCCATTTTTTTTGCAGATTTTGAAATTAGTAATCACTTCAATTTCATTAAGTTGAATACAATTACTAAATTCAATAATTATTTCATCATCTTTTATAATTAAATTAGCATAACTTGGAGTTTTTAGATTTATTAATAATCTATTAGACACTAAATTAACTAAATTTTTAATAAAAGTATTTAGTTCAATTTCAGTACTGTAATTATTTCCTAAATCATAAATTGGTAATACAGTCCCGTTATTATAATAAGCAGCAGTAGATTGTGCATTTCTAAGTAAGGCTATATTATCAATTTTAGAACTATTAGTTTCATTAGAAATAGACGGACTCTCAATCACAATAAAGTTTTTCCAAATAAAATTTTTACTTAAGTTTTTAATAAATAAACTCATACTTTTTGCAAATAAATTATCATTATTTTCAAAATCAATTCCTGAATTATAATCAGTTGTCCCTAAGTAAGAAATAACTCCATAACAACTAACTTTAAAGAAATTACTTATATAAGAGTCATAGATTTCTGCATTTTGATAAGTATGTTTACGGTTATCATCATCATCTAATAATTCAAATACATTATTATTATACGTTTCTAAATCAATATTATCTTTTAATATTTTTTTATTTAAAAAAGCACCAATTGAGGCAGATTCAAAAGATAAATCAATAAAACCAACTAT
>CAYVQA010000059.1:3737-7723 GCA_964453965.1 uncultured Staphylococcaceae bacterium | reverse complement strand
TAAAATAGCGAATATGTTAGATTGTTAATAAAATGTGGATAACAGTTAGTAAAATAAAAGTTATCCACATATCAACATCACTATTTAAAAACCGGCTTATTGCCTTGCTTTTTGATTAGTTTACATAATATATATTATAGGAAGTAAAAAAGAAATATTCAAAAGGTCATTAATCTTATATTAACACTTCTTTATATACTAAATGGATACATTTTTTGACAATAATATCTTCATTTATTTAATTTAAACTATGTCAAAATAGTATTTGTGAATAAGTTTAAATTTATTGTTTTTTATAAAAAAAGCGAATTTTCGCATTTATAACTTATAATTAATAAATAATAGTAATGTGGATAAAATGTTAATAAATCGCTTAAAATCGACCTTTTTTTAATATTTTAAACCTCTTCATCTTCTTTTACTTTTTATTATAATTGTTGTTGAATAAAATAAGTTTTAATAATTAAATAATTAACAGTTGTTTATTTATGTAATGATTTTAGATAAAGCAATTATAATATTATCAATTTATTAATCAATAGGTTAAATTTGAGTCATTTTAAAAAGTTCGAATTAATATTTATTAAGGATATTTTATTTCGAACGCTCAGAAAACGGTTTTTAAAACAAAAAAGCCAACCTAAATTGGTTGGGCGATTTTATAATTCTATTTTTTCCTTAACTTTAAGTTTTAATTTTTTACAGATGAATCTTGCTTCTGCAGTATATTCGTCATCAAGATTATCAAGGCAATGACAATCATCATTAATTAGTATTTTATCATAATCGTATTCATCTTTTAATAATTTCCAAAACTCTAATCTTGGATAAACATAATTGATGCTGCCATCGGCTTCTGTAAATGCACTTCGTCTTACCCCATTTGCATTAAATTCTAAGTATGCATTATTTTTTATTGCAGCTTCAATAATTGTTCTAGCACATTTTTTGGCATTTTCATTCCAAACTTTATAACTCCACATGTATAAATCTGGATGCGCAACAATTTTAAAGCACCCTGTTTCAAGTGCTTTTTTTATTGTTGATGAATAAATTTCTAAATCACTTGTTGTGTAATCAACATCATATAAACTTAAATATTCATTATTTTTAAAAATCCAATGTTGGCCTAAAATAAGATAATCTAAATCATTTAAAAGAGTTGGATATAAGTCTTTCATTTCTTCGTTATATTCAATTTCGATTGATGATAAAACTTTAATTTTATCGCCATAATTAAATTTTGCGAACGCTAAATCATTTAAATAAATATTATAGAATTCATCTAACGTCATTCTTCGACAATTTAATTTTTTCATTAATTCATTTGTTAATGGTCCATGATCAGAAATACCAATTTCAGAATATTGATGAGAAATTGCTTTTTCAACATAGTCATTAACTGTTCCAGATGCATGTCTACATAAATAAATATGAGTATGATAATTTGTTTTCATTTTCTTAAAAATCTCCTTGGGTCATCGTCTTCTATTAGTCGTATCCACTTGGCTGTTCTCCCTGTTCCAAGCGGTTGAATAAGTTTTTCATCACGCAATTTGACTAATGCTCGCATAATGGTTGAATCACTCACATATGGATGAATTTGTTTAATTTGTTCTTTAGTAAAATATTTATCCATATTAAGAATGGTAAGTTCGACATTTGAACTTTTATTTGCTTTATCCTCAATTTGATATTTCTTTATTTCGATTGCGATATTATCAAAACTTTGATTAATAATTTTTAAAAAATATAACGTAATGCTATTTAATTTAAAATAATTTTCGCCATAGTTGACAGTTGCAATCCTTATTTCTTTTTCTAATTCATCAAATGTTTCATAAATTTTATAAAAGAGAGAAACCATTCGAAAATTTTTAATATCTAAATGTTGAATCATGTAATATAACATTATTAAGCTTGCTAAAAAATTAGGTTCTACTTCTTCTTTTGGATCACGATATGGTTTAATCATAATTAATTCTAAAAAAGTAATGATTGACAACATTAAAGGTTCATATGCTTTAGTTTGTAAATTAATAAAGTATTTTTCGATAACTTTATCAAAGGAAAGTCTCGCTGAAGCGTTCGAATTAATTTTAAGTTGACTTTTATCTTTTAAAGCTCTAGAATCGAACCTTATTCTATTACCATAAATTGAATTTAAAAACATTAAAATGTCACTTGAATTTATTGAGTCTTTATAATCATCATAAAAAATTCTTTTTAATACTTTTTTTAAAGCCCAAACATTTTTTTCGTTATTATTTTTTGGTTCTGAATCTTTGGTAATAATTAAGCGCATTCTGTTATCAGGAATTTCTTTAAATATTCCCATTTTAATTAAAATTTGACACAAAAAATAAACATCATTTTCTAGTGTTGCATCTTCAATTTGTGGCATTTTTTGATCTAAATTTTTTAAAAAAATTTCACCTTTACCAATGTTTTGATATGCTTTCAACATTTCCATAAATAATTGTTTGGGTATGACATAATTTTCTAATATTTCAAAATTGTCAATCATTTTAAACACCTTTAGGGTTTCGATCTGATTTAAACGCAAAAGGAATTACGCCACTTGCACAAAAAGCAATTAAAAAATATCTAATCATATCAAAAATATAAGGAATATCATTTTCTTTATAGATAGCTGTTAGTAATAATTTTCCCCCTTCTTTAATAACTAATAATACTAAAATTCCGATAATGATTCTTATGATTTTAAATTTTAATGAGACATCGGTTGTAAAATTAATGTATTTATGTTCAATTCTAGTTCCTAAAAATAAACCAATAATTAGTCCATAGCCAACAAATGCATCTTTAGTAGGAAAGAAAATAATTGAGGGTAGAAAAATTAAAAATGATGTTAAATAAATATAAAGTTCTGCTTTTTCAAAGCGACTTAAAAAATAATTTAAAGTTATTGCGGTTACAAGACCTAAGATAGTGCCAACTAAAACATCATGAGGAAAATGAACACCAAGAATTACACGTGAAATTGGAACTAAAATAATTAAAACGAGACAAATTATGCGAATGATTTTATTTTTATAATTAAGTCCTACTGCTGTATATACCGCTGAACTATTTTGACTATGTCCACTAGGAAAACTTGTTGATCCTTCACTTCCATCTTTTCCAGGTAGTTTTTGTAAATGTTCATAACCAGAATGTTGATATGGTCTTTTTTCAAGAACGATACCTTTCAAAAAATTATTAATATTAATTGTAATCAATGTTATTAAGCCAACTTTCTCGCCTAATTTTTTATCTATACACCAATATAGAATACCAATTATGCCAATTAAAATTACTTGACCACCAAATTCAGTAATTAATAGTGCTAAATAATCAAAAATTTTTGGCAATTTGCTAATTTTATCCATCCAATCTAGTTCAAATCCGATCAAATTACTAAGAAACATTTTTACCTCCTAATATTTTCGATATTTATTTTTTTTATTTAAAGGTTTAAGAATTCGATCATTTTTAGAAAGAACATATAATGTTTTTACTTCATGTGCGCTAAGAAGTCTTACATCGCCTTCTTTTAAACCTTCAGTTGTTATACATCCAAATCTAATTCTTTTTAATGTTTTAACAGGATGGTTAATCGCTTTAAACATTAATTTAATTTGGTGATATCTTCCTTCTGTTATTGTTATTCTAACAAGGGTTGAATTATGTTCATAATCAACGCTTTCAATTGACGCTAATGCAGGTAATGTTTTTTTACTATCAATGATGATTCCATTTTGTAGTATTTCTAAATCACTTCTTTTAACGTGCCCTTCTACTCTCGCAAGATACTCTTTTTCAATCCCACTTTTAGGTCCAACTAAATTATTCATAAAATCACCATCATTAGTAAGAAGAATGATTCCTTTAGTATCATAGTCTAATCTTCCTACTGGAAATAGACGTTTATCCTTACATTCCTTTGGTAATATATCAATAATTGTTTTTCTTCCTTTATCATC
>CAYVQA010000059.1:0-3637 GCA_964453965.1 uncultured Staphylococcaceae bacterium | reverse complement strand
TTTATGAAAAAAATTAAAAGAAACTTACTTTTCTTCAGTTTTATAATGATTTTAACGATTGTAATTCTTATTAATATTTGTTTACTTAATAATTCAAAAGTAGTTACAACAACATTTGTTTTACCAACTGTAACAAGTGAATCTTGTATTGTTATGAATATTGATACAAGGGAAATATATTATCAAAAAGAAATAAATAAGATAATGTTACCGGCTAGTTTGACAAAAGTTTTAACAACGATCACAGCTTTAGAATATATGGATTTAAAAAAATATTATTTAATAAAAAAAGAATATCTTTTAATTGATGGTTCAAAAGTCTATTTAGAAGAAAATGATTTAGTTTTAGGTTTAGATCTTTTATATGGTATTATGTTAAGAAGTGGAAATGATGCGTCAAATGTAATTGCACATTGTTATGGAATTAAATATAATGATTTTATTACAAAAATGAATGAACTTGCAAAAAGAATAGGTTTAACATCTTCATCTTTTAATAATCCAACTGGCTTAGATGAGTTAGACGCAAATTATACCACCGCATATGATTTAGCTCTTCTTATGAGTTATGCAATGCAAAATAAAACATTTTATGAAATTGTAAATACGAAAAGATATTATTTTTCATCATTAAATAATCGTTATTTATTAATTAATAAACATAAATTAATTCATGAAAATAATTATTTTATCGGTGGTAAAACGGGTTATACTAAAAAAGCCAAAAGAACTTTAATATCTTGTTTTGAAAAATATCAAACAAGAATTGTCGTTGTAACGCTAAATGCAAGTAATGATTGGCAACTCCATCAAAATCTTTCTGAATACACTTTTAATATGATAAATAAGGATTTATGATAATGAATAAGATTTGTAAAATATTATTTATCGTTAGTATTATTATAAGTATTATTACAGGTAAAATTGTTAACTTTGATGAAGTGATTTTAAATTCTATTATTAAAGCAATTAAAATTATTTTTAATCAAGGAGTAACGATTATTCTTTGGAGTGGCTTTTTAAATATAATCGTTAAGCAACCCTTTTTTAAGCGTTCGAATAATTTTTTATGGCCAATTATTCATCTCATCTTCCCAAATTTGAGTTTTAACTCCCCAGCCAAAAAATTTCTTATTTCTAATTTAATTACAAATTTAATTGGTATTGGAAGTGCAGGTACTTCATCTGCTCTTATGGCAATTGATGAATTAAAAAATGAAAAAGATTTTTTTTCAATTATGCATTTAACAGTTCTTAATACAACATCATTATCAATAATTCCCTTATCATTAATTAGTTATCGTAAATTATTAAATGGAAATACTTCTCCAAAATTACTCTTATGCCATTTTTTAATTACTTTTTTTAGTATAATTTTGGTTATAATAATTAATAATCTTGATTATAAAAAGGGTTATTTATGCTCATCACCATCATAATCTTTTTAATCATTATTTTTTCTGTAATTTTAAATTCTAAAATAAATCTTTACGATTTAATATTAGAAGGCGTAAATGATGGAGTAAAACAAGTTATAAAAATAAGTGTTCCAATTATTACGATTACAATTATTATCGAAATATTTATAAATTCAGGAATTGTTGAATTAATTTATCAATTACTTCCTTTTAGTAAAATTCCTTCAGAAATTTATCTTCAACTTCTAATAAAACCAATTTCATATAATAGTTCTTTTATTTTTATGAATCAAATTTATGAAAAATATGGTATTAATCATCTATTTTCATATTTAAGCACGCTTATCCAATCCGCAATGGATTCTACTTTTTTTGTATGTGCCTTATATTTTAACAATATTAAAAATTCATTTTACAAAAAAGCACTAAAATCTTCTATTTTAATTAATTTTTTTTCTGCACTTACTTCACTTTTTTTATGGGTCATCTTTTTTTAAAAAAAGTCTTTAACAACCTTTCTTTAATGAAAAATGGTTAAAGGCTTTTATTTATTTAAAAAGTCAGTAATAATTGTTTCAATTTCTTTAACAATTGTTGAAACGTCTTTATTTTCAACATTGATCCAAATAGCTTTTGTTTGATGTTTAAACCATGTGAATTGCCGTTTTGCATAATTTCTTGTATGTTGCTTAATTAAAGAAATTGCGGTATCTAAAGAAATTTCATTATTTAAATAACTGATTATTTCTTTATAGCCGATTGCGGCTTGAGCTTGTGATGCAATTTTATCAGGATATAATGATTTTACCTCTTCAACTAACCCAAGTTCAATCATTTGATCAACTCGCTCATTAATTCGTTTATAAAGTTCATCGCGATTATCATAAAGAAAGAAAACTAGATTATCATAAACTGGTATGTCTTTATTGGTTTGGTTTAATTTTTCCATGTTTGACGCATTTTCTAATGCTCGTTCTAGTCTTTTACGGTTATGAATATCAATATTTATATTGGGATTAATTTCTTTTAACTGATTATAAAGTTCTTCACTTGAAATGTTTTCATAAGTATTTGTTCTTTTTTGATTTGTAAATTGATAATCATAAATAACACTATTAATATATAATCCACTACCACCAACAATGAAAGGAATTTTATTGTTAGTTCTTTGTTTTGTTATTTCTTGGCGAACTAATTTTTGGTAATCGCATATTGAAAAAGATTCATTAGGTTCCAAAAAATCAAATAAATGATGGGGAACAATTAATCTTTCATCATTTGTTGGTTTCGCTGTACCAATGTCCATTTTTTTATATATTTGATATGCATCTCCATTAATGATATCAAAATTAAATTTTTGGGCGATTTTAAGCCCAATTTTGCTTTTTCCAACAGCAGTTGGTCCAGTTAATACTATCACTTTATCCATTATACAACCCTCTTAAATAATTTTTCTAATTCATATAATGAAAATTTTATTAATGTTGGTCTTCCATGGGGACAAGTATATGGCATTTTGCATTGATCTAGGTCATTTAAAAGTTGGTTAACTTCTTCATTTTTAATTAACATATTTGCTTTTAAAGATTTTTTACAGCTAACGCTTTTTGCAATATTATCATATACTTTAGCAATCGATAAATGTTCTTTATTTAATAATTGCATAACAATATCTTGAATACTTTCAATTTCTGTTCCTTGTTTTATCCATACAGGAATTGATTCAATTTTATAAGTTGTGCCGCCAAAATAAATCATTTCAATGCCAATTTTTGATAATTCTGAAAGAATATTATCAATTGAGGGAATATCAACCACATTAAAATCAAGCATTATTGGAACTAATAATTCAACCTTTGCGTTTATATGTTGATAATTATTGAATGCATCAACAATTTTTTCATAATTAACTCGTTCTGCGGCCGCATGTTGATCGATAAGATATAATTCATTGTTTGTTTCTAAAATTAAATATGTTTTATTAAATTGCCCAATATAATGCATTTTTGAAAAGAAAGTTTTATCATCATCAAATAATGTATTATCGGAAATAATTTTATTAGGCTGTTTACAAGAATTCCCAAAAGCTGAATTAAGTGTTTTTGAATTGTCAATTGTAATATTTTCATCATCTTCATCATTATCAAAATCATTCCATGATAAATTATCATTTTGATAATTATTATCATTTTGATAATTATTAACTGTATTTGTTTCTT
>CAYVQA010000058.1:0-7847 GCA_964453965.1 uncultured Staphylococcaceae bacterium | reverse complement strand
AAAAAGGCAAATTATTTACTACAGAAGACGCTGTGAAAATGTGTTTAAGTAATCCTCTTTCAAGAGGTGTAACCATTAGTGGTGGTGAACCGTTTGCTCAAATTGAAGAATTAAATGCTTTTGTAAAATTATTTCATAAACTTGCGCCAAATCAAGATATTGTAATTTTTACTGGATATACTTTTGAAGAATTACAAAACCTAAACAATCCTTTAATATCTGAAATATTAAAAGAAACTTTTCTTTTAATCGATGGAAGATATGTCGATAAGTTTCGCGATTTAACTTTATTTTATCGAGGAAGTAAAAATCAAAGGATAATTGATGTTAAAGAAACATTATTAAAAAATGAAATAATTTTAAGCCCGTATCATTTTATGCATACATAAATTTCAAAAAGTCTATTCAAAGCGAGTAGACTTTTTTTGTAATCTATTGTGTTAATGTAAATACAATTAAAACTTATTTGCATAAAATTAATATTAGAGGGGGGATATTTTGAATATAATTATAGGTAATAAAAATGATTTAAGATTAAGAAGACTCAATCGTGAAATTCCTAATAGTCTTGTAACTGATACTTATTGTGATTTGAAAAGAATTACTGAACCTGTTATTCTTATCATTCCATATGAAAAAGTTAATAACAATGGTTTCGTTAATAACACAGAAATTTCTTTAGATGAATTACTATTAAAAATGAATGTACAAAAAATAGTTTATGGAAATATAAATAATCGGGATATAATGAATAATTTTACAAACAATTACCATATAAAAACAATTGCTTATGCTTTTTAAGAAATTAAGTGAATTAATCTTAAGATAAAATTATTTCGAACGCTCTAAAGTGAGTTTTAAAGGGGTAAAATAAAAAAATGAAAAAAAACTAATTTATTAAAATTCTAGCAAAATTTTTAAACTTAGTGTATAATGTTTTATATAAAAATGATCTTAGAAAAGTTTAGGAGATAAAAATGGCACTAGTGAAAGATGAACTTTTAAAAAGACAAAAATATATTCGCAATTTTTCAATCATTGCGCACATTGATCATGGAAAAAGTACTCTTGCGGACAGAATTTTAGAATTTACAAAAACAGTCGATGAAAGAGAAATGAAAGACCAATTACTTGATTCAATGGATTTAGAAAGGGAACGTGGAATAACGATTAAACTAAATGCAGTTGAATTAGAATATCATTCGGAAGATGGAAATACTTATATTTTTCATTTAATTGATACTCCAGGACATGTCGATTTTACATATGAGGTATCGCGCAGTTTAGCCGCATGTGAAGGAGCAGTATTGGTAATTGATGCGGCTCAAGGAGTTGAAGCTCAAACACTTGCAAATGTCTATTTAGCTGTTGACAATGATTTAGAAATAATTCCTTTAATTAATAAAATTGATTTACCATCCGCTGATCCAGAACGCGTAAAAAAAGAAGTTGAAGATGTTATCGGTTTAGACACGTCGAATGTTGTTTTAGCTTCTGCAAAAGAGGGCATTGGAATTAAAGAATTATTAGAACAAATTGTTCATGAAGTTCCCGCACCAAGCGGTGATCCTTCAGCCCCTTTAGAGGCATTAATTTTTGATTCCTATTATGATTCATATCGAGGAGTAATACCGTTAATCAGAATTATTAATGGAACAATTCAAAAAGGTGACAAAATTCAAATGATGGCAACTGGTTCAATTTATGAAGTAATTGAATTAGGCGTTACAACTCCGAAAGAAAAGAAAAAAGATTTCTTATCAGTTGGTGATGTAGGCTTCATTTCCGCAAGCATCAAAGATGTTAGTCATGTTAACGTTGGTGATACGATAACCCTTGTTGATAATCCTGCGACAAAACCACTGCCTGGATATCGAAAGATGAATTCAATGGTTTATTGTGGGTTATATCCAGTTGAATCCAATCGATATAATGATTTAAAAGATGCGTTAGATAAATTAAAATTAAATGATGCAGCTTTAAATTTTGAACCTGAAACTTCTCAGGCATTAGGATTTGGTTTTAGAACAGGTTTTTTAGGCCTTTTACATATGGACGTCGTTCAAGAAAGATTAGAACGAGAATTTAAATTAGATTTAATTGCAACAGCACCTAGTGTTGTGTATCAAGTTTTTTTAACTGATGGATCAATGATAATGGTCGATAATCCATCAATGATGCCAGAAGTAGTAAAAATTAAAAAAATTTGTGAACCTTATGTTAAAGCGACAATTATGTCGCCGAAAGAATACATTGGATCAATTATGGAAGTATGCCAATTTAAACGTGGCAATTTCATTAATATGGACTATATTGATGATAGGAGAGTTTCGCTTCATTATCAAATTCCACTTGCAGAAATTGTTTATGATTTCTTTGATCGCTTGAAATCAACAACAAAAGGTTATGCTTCACTTGATTATGAACTTTGTGGTTACTTAGAATCAAATCTTGTAAAATTAGATATCCTTTTAAATGGTGATAAAGTTGATGCTTTAAGTGCAATTGTACATAAAGATTTTGTTTATCAAAGAGGACGTGCTTTAGTCCAAAAGCTTCGTGGTTTAATTCCAAGACAAATGTTTGAAATTCCTGTTCAAGCAGCTGTTAATAATAAAATTATTGCTAGAGAAAATATTGCAGCTTTAAGAAAAGATGTTTTAGCAAAATGTTATGGTGGTGACGTTTCTAGAAAGAAGAAATTGCTCGAAAAACAAAAAGAAGGTAAAAAACGCATGAAACAAGTAGGTAGTGTTGAAATTAGCCAAGAAGCGTTTTTGGCAATTTTAAAAGTCGACGACTAATGAAAAAAATTGGCTTATACATTCATATTCCTTTTTGCAATCATATTTGTAGTTATTGTGATTTTGTTAAAAGAGTTTCGAATGATTTTATTAAAAAAGAATATTTTGAATCTTTAATTAATGAGTTAGAACTAAAAAAACCCATTTTAAAAAAATATATTATTAAAACAATTTATATTGGTGGTGGAACACCAAGTTCTATATCACTTGAATTATTAAATCTTTTAATGCGAAAATTACAAGAAATAATTCAGCTTGAAAGTCTAGAAGAATTTACATTCGAGTGCAATATTGAAGATATTTCTTATGATTTATGCAAATTATTAATGAAATATCATATAAATAGGGTATCAATCGGAATTGAGAGCTTAAATTCTAAGATTTTACAGAAAATCGGCAGAGATGTAAATTTACTAGTCCTTTCAACGAAAATGCGAATTTTGCGCAATTTTGGGCTAAATAATATAAATTTTGATTATATTTATGGAATTGAGCCTATGACTATTAATGAAACAATTAGTGATCTTGAACAATTAATAACCTTAAAACCAACACATTTTTCTTGTTATAGCCTAATTTTAGAAGAAAAAACGATTCTTCATCATGAGTATCTAAAAGGGAATTTTAAATTAATGGATGAAGATAAAGAAACTATAATGTATGATTCAATTGTAAATTTTTTAGAATCAAATGGCTATAAAAGGTATGAAATTAGTAATTTTGCGCTTGGTGGTTATGAATCAAAACATAATATCATATATTGGAGTAATGAAGAATATTTAGGAATTGGTTTGAACAGTAGTTCATATCTTGATAAATGTCGTTTTAAAAATATTGATAATTTATTATCTTATATAAAATATTTTAAGAGGATTGACAATAAGACTTTAGAAGAAAGTTTTAAAAAAACAATAACAGACATTGAAAAACTAACGATAAATGAAATTATGGACTATGAATTAATATTAGGTTTAAGAATGACAAAAGGAATTAATACACTTTTATTCAATAAAAAATTCAATAAAAAAATTGAAGCTATTTATCCAAATATCAAAAAATTAATTGAAAAGAATTATTTAGATGTTTCTAACGATTATTTAAAAATTAATCCAAAATATTTTTATCTTCAAAATCAAATATTATTAAAATTATTAGATTCATAAAAGGACTGATATAATAAGAAAAATAAAATTTAATCATCCATTAGTTTTAAAATTTCTGTTAGGTTTTTTTATCTTAGGAATTATTATTGGGGCTCTTAGTACTGCGAGAATAAAAACAGTTAATTATGAATTCGTTAAATCAAAGAAAAGTACATTTACGCTCTTTTTTAACGCTTTTACATATAACTATTGGTATTTTTTCTTATTATGGACTTGTGGTTTATTTACTTTTGGATTTGTAATAATATACTTTATAATCTTTTTTAAAGGTTTTACAATTGGAACAATAGGACTAATTTTATTAAAATCTAATGGATTACCTAGCGTTGTCGATTTAATAAAAATTGCTTTTCCAGAAATAATTATCATTATTCCACTATTTTTATATCTTAGTTATTATGCGATTAATCATAATTTTAATCAAAAAACACTTTATCAAAACATGTCTAATAATTATATTAATAAATTATTTATTTCAACAGGAGGTATTATTATATATGCCATTATTATTGCAATTTGTAACCGGTTTATTAATATTTGAGGTAATTTATAATGAATGATTTATTACAAGAGTATCGCTATTATTTACAAAGTGAAAAAATGGTTAGCAAAAATACAGTTGAATCATATGGTACAGATATTGAAAATTATTTAAATTATTTATTTACAAGAGAAGAAATAGAAGATGTTAAAAATATTACACCTGATATGATTTCAAGATATTTAGGCTTTTTAAAAAAATATAAGTATAGTTCACTTTCAATTAGTCGAGCATTAAGTAGTATTAAATCATTTCATAAGTTTTTAGTTAGCGAGCAAATGGTAAAAACAAATGTTGCATTACTTGTTGATAGTCCTAAAATTGATAAAAAATTACCGGTTGTTTTGACAAAAGATGAGATAAATGATTTAATTGAACAAGTGGATATTTCGACACCAATTGGCTTTAGGACGCAAACAATGCTTGAATTAGATTATGCTTGTGGACTTAGGGTAAGTGAATTATTAAATTTAAAAATAATTGATATGCATATGACAAGTAAGATGATTTCAATTTTTGGAAAAGGTTCAAAAGAACGCATAATTCCTATTCACGATTATGCTTTAAAAAAAGTCCGTGAATATATTATTAATGTAAGACCAAAACTATTAAATGGGAAAAAAGATCCGGGATATTTGTTTTTAAACGCTCGTGGCGAACAGATGACAAGACAAGGATATTTTAAAATTTTAAAAGAAGCAGCAAAAAAAGCAGGGATAACGAAAGAAATATCACCACATACGATAAGACATTCGTATGCGACGCATCTATTAGAAGCTGGTGTCGATTTGCGAATAATCCAAGAATTACTAGGACATGAAGACATTTCAACAACCCAAATTTATACGCATATTAGCCAAACAAAACTTAGGGAAGTTTATACATCAGCTCATCCACGTCAAAAAATAAAAAATTAGAGAGGAATTTAATATAAACTTATAAACTATATTATATTTTTATATTATACAAGGTAAAAATGAAAAAATTTAAACGCATATTTGTAATTGTTGCGGATTCAATGGGAATTGGTGAAGCAAACGATGCAAAAAAATATAATGATTTAGGTTCATCAACATTTGGACATATTGCAAATTTATATCCAAATTTTAATGTTCCAGTTTTAGAAAAATTAGGAATAGGAAATATATGTGAAAATAAGACCATTTTACCAAAAACTAATCCTTTAGGCGTTGTTGCGAAAATGGAAGAAATTAGTAATGGTAAAGATACTTTAACAGGTCATTTTGAAATAATGGGCTTGGAAGTAAAAGATCCATATCCATCATTTACAGATACTGGTTTTCCAAATGAATTAATTGAAATGATTGAAAAATATGCAAATCGCAAAGTTATTGGTAATATTAGCGCTAGTGGTACAGAAATTATTAAAGATTTAGGTATGGAACAATTAAATACAGGTGCATTAATTGTTTATACATCAGCTGATTCAGTTTTACAGATTGCAGCAAATGAAGAAATTATTCCTTTAGAGGAACTTTATGATATTTGCAAATACGTAAGAAAAATTACAATCGAACATAAAGAATGGCAAGTTGGCAGAATTATTGCAAGACCATTTGTTGGTAGTAGTGTAGAGACATTTAAAAGAACAACAAATCGCCATGATTATGCTTTGAAACCTTTTGCAAATACTGTATTAGATACTTTAAAAGCAAATAATTTTGATGTTATTGCGGTTGGGAAAATTAATGATATTTTTGATGGTTCAGGAATTACGGAAACAACAAGAACAACAAGCAATCATCATGGAATGGAAGTTTCAATAGATTATCTTGATAAAGATTTTACAGGTTTAGTCTTTACGAATTTAGTTGATTTTGATGCTTTATATGGCCATCGTCGCGATTTAAATGGTTATGCAAAAGCAATAATGGAATTTGATACTGATTTAGAAAAATTTATTTCAAAAATGAAAGAAGATGATCTTTTAATTGTTACAGCTGACCATGGAAATGACCCAATTCATCATGGAACCGACCATACACGTGAGTTTACACCATTAATTTGTTATCACAAAAATATTAAAGGTAAAGTATTACCAATGCAAAAATCTTTTGCGACAATCGGCGCAACAATTGCGGACAATTTTGAAATAGAAATGCCCAAAATAGGTAAATCGATTTTAGGTGAGTTATGAGAATTAAAAAAAATGTTCCTTATGAAGATGCAAATATTGTAAGTTATTTATGGAAAAATGATAATATTGAATGGATAGGCACAATTCAAATATTTCATGGTATGGCTGAACATATTCTTAGATATGATGAATTTGCGGAGAAACTAGCAGATAAAGGCTTTATTGTAATTGGCCATGATCATTATGCACATGGTAATTCAACTGAAATAAATAAAATTGGCGTTATTGAAAATGGCGATTTTATGGAAAAAATAATTGGCGCATCACAAGCTGTTCATAAAGCATATAATGAATATTTCACTAAAAATAATTATTTATTTGCTCATAGTATGGGGTCTATGGCAGCACAACGATATATTCAATTATTCCCTGATGAATTTGATAAAGTGATCTTATGTGGTACTGATATCGGAAACTTTAAATATAAAATGTCAATTGTTTTAACTAATAGTGTAATGAAAAAATATGGTCCTATCAGCTATACAAAAATTGTTAAAAAATTATCAATGGATGCTTTTAATAAAAAATTTAAAAAAGAACATCAATCAATTGGCTGGTTATCTGTTAATAAAGAAAATATCGCTAATTACGAAAATGATCCACTTTGTGGAGCTGATTTTCCTACAAACTATTACAATTCAATTTCTAAACTATTAGTAAAAGCAGCAAGGCCTGAAAATATTGAAAAAATAAATAAAAAGGTAAAATTGTTATTAATTGCTGGTAAAGGCGACCCAGTAACTAATTTTACCAAGTCTACAAAAAAACTATTTAATTTATACAAAAAGCATAATTTAAATGTTAAGAAAATTATATATGATAATGCAAGACATGAGCTTTTGAATGAAAATAATGAAGTAAAAGATAAAGTTATAAGTGATATTATTACATTTTATTTGTTTTAAAACCGTTCTGTGAGCGTTCGAAAAAAATAATGTGGATAAAAACCAACTTGACTTTTATTACGCATGCTTTAAATTCAAGGAAATCCAAAAAACTGGGTTTCCTTTTTTATTATCAAAATTAAAATATAAAATGATAAAATGCATTTAATTAAAATTTTAATTAAATAATAGCATTGTTTATAGCGAGTGAAATAAATAAATTGGATAAATATTAATTCATTTTTTTATATAATTAATAATATAATTATTAACAAAAATAAAATAGCGAATATGTTA
>CAYVQA010000057.1:2846-8014 GCA_964453965.1 uncultured Staphylococcaceae bacterium | reverse complement strand
GATATAATTTTTTTCCATTAACTTTTATGGCAGAATAAATTGGCGGATATTGTTCGATTTGCCCAACAAATGAATTCAAAACTTTTTCTATTTCCAAATTATTGATTTCAACGTTTTTGCTATTTACAATCTCTCCTGTTATATCATATGTGTTAGTATCAATTCCTAAAATCACTTCTGCTAAATATTCTTTTTGATCATTTTCTAAAAAAGGTACTAATTTACATCCATCACCAATGCATAGAACTAACACACCAGTCGCATTAGGATCTAGTGTTCCTAAATGACCAATTCGTTTCGTATTTAAAATTTTACGTAATTTCGCAACAACATCGTGACTTGTCATATCTTTTTCTTTATTTATTATTAATAATCCGTTCATTAAATGACTTCTTTCTTTTCGTATTGAATTTTATATAAATCATAATAATGACCACCATTTGCCAGAAGCTCTTGATGATTTCCTGATTCAATGATTTCACCTTTTCGCATAACTATAATGTTATCAGCATATTGAATTGTTGATAATCGATGAGCAACAATAATCATTGTTCCAATACTCATCATTTTATTAAGAGAATCTTGAATCAATACTTCAGTTTCTGTATCAATATTTGCAGTAGCCTCATCTAAAATCATAACTCTAGGATTATTTGCAATACATCTTGCAAAAGATAATAGTTGTCTTTCACCAGATGAAAAGTTATTCCCTCTTTCTCGCACAACTTCATCATATTTATTTGCTAATCGTTCGATAAAAGTATTCGCATTAACAAATTTGGCAGATTCTTCTACTTTATCTAATGATATTTCATCACTAAATAAAGTTATATTATCTTTCACTGTGCCACTAAACAAAAAGACATCTTGAAGCATTTGACCAATATTTTTGCGAAGACAAGCAATTTTTATCTTTTTAATATTAATGCCATCAATGAGAATTTCTCCCTTTTGAATATCGTAATTACGTACCATTAAAGATAAAATCGTCGTCTTTCCACTACCTGTTGCGCCAACAAATGCAACTGTTTGTCCAGCCTCAATTTTAAATGAAACATTTTTTAATATCCATTCTCCTGGATTATAAGCAAACCAAACATTTTTAAATTCAATTTCTCCATTAAAGGTTTCAATATCAATAGCATCTGGTGAATCTGTAATATCAGGGACTAAATCTAAAATACCAAATATTCTTTCTGAAGCTGTAAGTGCTGATTGCAAAGTATTAAATTGTTCTGCAATCCGTTGTATTGGTTGGAAAAATCTTTCAACATAAAGATAAAATGCATAGATTGTAACATAACCAATTGAACCATCTTTTAAAAATGCTTTCGCACCAAAATATAAAACCAATGTCACAGTTGAAATATATAATACATATATAAATGGCCTAAATAAGCTAAATACCAAAATTTCTTGTAGTGAGCTTTTATTTAATTCATTATTGCATTTATTAAATGCTTTCAATTGTTTCTTTTCTTGTTTAAATGTTTGCGTTATTTTCATTCCGCTTATATTTTCAGAAAGAAAAGCATTAATTGTCGAAACATTTTTTCGCACTTTACGGTATGTTTTTCTCGAAATGAGTCTAAACAAATATGATGTTAATAAAACAATTGGTGCAACGCATAACGCAATAATTGTTAATTTTACACTTGTCATAAACATATAAAATAATGCGAAGATGATTTGTAAAACACTTTCCATTATTCCAATTATAACACTTGTATATAAATCACTTAATGCAGCTGTATCATTAGTAACTCTTGTTACATATTTTCCAATCGGTTGAGAATTTATTTGGGCAATTGATAAATTTTCAATTTTAACAAAGAGTTCCTCGCGAACAACATAAATTATTCTTTGGCCTGCTTTTTGTAAAAGAAGATTACGATAAAAATCACAAACGATTGTAATAGATATTAAAACGAGCATTATCGCTATAAAGAAGATCAATTTTTTTACAACAATTACTTCACTTCCTAAAACTTCTAACATTTTAGAAGAAATAAGCGGACTTGCAGTTCCTAATCCAACAGATAAAATCATTAAGATAATCGCAATAATAAAAGTTGATTTAAGTGATAAAGCATATTTTAGTAATCGTTTAATGATTATCTTATCACTCATTGTACGAGGTTGATTATCAATATCGATTATTTTACTCATTTGCATCACCTTCTACCTTTGATTGTAATTTTTGCAATTCAACCATTTCTGCATATTCTTTAGATGTTTTCAATAATTCTTCATGAGAACCGAAGCCAATTACTTTACCATTATCTAATAAAATAATTTTATCTAAATTTTGAACTGTTGAAATACGATGGGCTATTAAAATTACAGTTATATTATCCAATTTATTATACATATTATTTAAAATCGTTTTTTCAGTTTTTGTATCAACCGCTGAAACAGAATCATCAAAAATTATTATCTTTGATTTTTTTAACATTGCTCTTGCGATAGAAATTCTTTGCTTTTGACCACCGCTAACAGTAACGCCACGTTCACCCATAATCGTATCATATTGATTTGAAAATTCTATTATGTTATCATGCACATCCGCAAGTTTTGCAACATTTATTATTTCTTCTTCTGTACATTCATCAACGCCAAATGCGATATTTTCTTTTACAGAAGTTCCAAATAAAAAATTATCTTGAGGAACATACGATATTAAACCTCTAACACAAGATATTGGTAATTTCATAATATCAATACCATCAATTAAAATTGAATTTTCATTAATATTATATAATCTAAGTAATAAATCAACAACTGTCGATTTTCCACATCCTGTTTTACCAATTATCCCAATTTTTTCATTTGGTTTAATTGTCAAATTAATATTAGAAAGAACATTGATTTCGCTATCAGGATAATTAAAAGTTAAATTATTAAATGTAATTTCACCTTTTAAATTATTTAAAATATTTTCATCAGTAATTACATCAGGACTATCTTTTACTTTTGGTTCTTCATTTAATAATTCAGAAACACGTGATAAACTTGCTCGACCAGAAGCCATCATATTAATTAATTGTGATATTGCAAGCATTGGCCATATTAAGGTATCAAAATATGCAACATAAGTACTTAAATCACCTATTGTAAATGGATTATCTGAATTTTTAGTTGTAATAACATAATAGCCACCAATGCCTATAATTATTAATAAGATTAAATTAAGAGCAGCACCTAAAAGTACATCAAGAGAAATTGAAAATTTCAAAAAATCCATATTTGTATCTTCATTATATTTATTTATTTTTCTAAAACGTCGAAGTTCATTTGCTTCCTTAACAAATGCTTTAATAACATGTAGGCCTGAAAAATTTTCTTGTGTGAAGTCAGATAAATCTTCGTATGCTTCTTGACGCTTTTTATACTTTTCGCTCATATATTTTTCAACAATTACTCCGCCAATAGCGATTAAAACTAATGGAACTAAAGAAACAACTGCAAGAATCGATTGGAGACGAAACATTTTAATCAAAGTTAAAACGCCTAAAAATAATGCATCAACTAACATCATTGTTCCACTTCCAAAACATCTTCTAACTGTCATTAAATCGTTTGTAAAAAGAGCCATTTGTGCACCAGTTTTATGAACATTAAAATACTCAACTGATAATGCTTCAATTTTTTCAAACATTCTTTTACGCAAATCAGTTTCAATTCTAACTGCTAAACCAAAAATACAAATTCGCCAACCAAATCTACCCAAAAACATTATACAAATTATTACAATTAATGCTTGTACAGTCGATACTAAAAGTTCTTCTGTCAAAGTTTTTTGGTTAATATTATCAATTAACTCGCCAAATAATTCTGGAATAATTAATTGAAAATAGTCAACTAAAACTAATGCCGTAATTCCTAAAATGAATAAATGCAAAAAACGTAAATAGTATCGATTTATATGTTTTCCAAATATCATCATCATCATCTCCTTTCGGTTGTACTATCTTATTATTATAATATAAATACTGTTTTTTTTCAAATCATTTGATAAAGATGATTTATAATATTTAAAAAAAGAAAATTTATTTTCAAAAAATGCAATATTATTTTTTATCATAATATTACACATTAAAATTTGAAAAATATTTATTAATAAAATAACCCAGAAAAAATAAAATAATCGAGCCAAATTGAATTTTTTCAATTAACGAAAAACTCATTATAAAAATAGTACCTGACATCATACCAAAAATAAAATTATTAAATTTAGTTGTATTTTGATTAATTAATTTTTTTATTAAAATAGAAAGAATGATAACACCAATAATTAAACCAAATCCAAAAGCCATTAATAAAAACAATGAATAATCAATTTTCAATGTTTTTAAAATTTTAAAAGATTTTAAAATTTTGGATGTTGTTTCAATTAAAGGATAATAAACACCAAAAGAAACTAAAATCACACTTCCACTTAATCCTGGTAAAATTAATGCGGCTCCTGCTAATAATCCCACAATAAATAAGCCAGTAAAAGATTCATTAAAATTAATTTTTAAAAATGAAAAAATTAATTGAAACAAAATAATAATTATATATCCATAAATAAAATAAATTAAATTAAAATCAATTTTTATTTTTTCTTTCCCAAAAAAGATAAAGCCATAAATCATAAAGCCATAAAAAAAGACTGATAGTTTATAACGATATACTTCATTTAAGTTGTTGATTATTAAAATAATTGTTAAAACGCCTATTACAAAACCTATTACAATAAGAATTATTTCTCTAACAATTTTTTTAGTTATTTCTCCGCTAAAGAAGCTAATAATTATTTCATACAATCCTAAAATAATCGCTAAACTGGCTGTACAAACTCCCGGAATAACTACACCAATTCCAAGAATTATTCCTAAAAAAATTTTTTTCATTTGCAAGAAACTCCTTTTTGTAGTATAATATATCTAATCAATAAATTATATGAATATTTAGGAGTAATAAATGATAATAATATTAGCAACTAATAATGAATTTTTGCCAGAAAAGTACCAAAAAAGCGATTTTCCAAAAATAATTAATGCAATTTCAACTTTAAAAAATTTAGAAATTACAAAAGACATATTATCAGATACATTTTTGTATACTGCATATATTAAACAATTTACTAGCCACCTTAATGAATATCCTAAATCAATAATTATCAT
>CAYVQA010000057.1:0-2746 GCA_964453965.1 uncultured Staphylococcaceae bacterium | reverse complement strand
ATTGAACCAGCATGCATTAAAACTTTTAAAGGTGAAGGAGTACTAAGCTACCTAAAAGCAATTGATTATTTTATAAGCATTGGAATAAAGTAAAAATAGATGAGAAAACCCCTCATCTATTTTATATTTTCTTTTATCCAAGATAAATAATAATTAGTATTATGAAAGCCAGCTAAACTATTTTTAAGTTGATTGTTTTGATATAGCATCAATGTTGGTAATGGATCTAAAAAATTTTCATCATTAATTTCTAAAGTTTCAAAACAAACATTCATTAATTCTAAACTTTTTAATACTTTTTTTAATCCCGCAGCCGCAAATTTTCCTAATAAACTATTTTTAGCCATTACTAAAATTATTGTTGGTGTATTTTTAACAACTATTTCATTTATTTCCGTAATATGCATATAATTTTCTCCTCCGAATAAATTATATACTATGAATTAGGCAATTTTTGTAAAATATTGCGATTTTGTAATTATTTTACTTTATTAATTTTTTAAAAAATGTTATAATTGATAAGAAAGTATTTATAGGTGTTTTATGAAAATAATTGGAATAATTATTGAAGCTAATCCCTTACATAATGGGCATCAATATTTAATTAATAAAATTAAAAAAGATGAAAATCCTGATCTTTTGATTGCATTAACGACAACTTATTTTTCAATGCGAGGTGATATAAGTTGTTATCCAAAAGTTGATAAAGTAAAATATTTACTAAATGCGGGATTCGATATAGTCTTAGAATTTCCTACTATTCTATGTATGCAGAGAAGCGATATCTTCGCAAAAAATGCAATTAAAATTTTAAATGATATAAAAATTACCCATCTTGCATTTGGAATGGAAACCAATAATCCTATTTTAATTAATAAAGTAACAAAAATTTACACAAGCAATGAATTCAAAAATGAATTTGATAACAGAATCAAAGCTAATGCAAATTATAAAAAAGCTCAAATTGATACTTTAAAACCATATTTTAATAATGATGAATGGGGTTTTATTAATAATTCCAACTTCTTTTTAGGTCTAGAATATTTAAAATATCTAAAAGATACCGACATTTCACCTATAATAATCAAGCGAATTGGTCCAGGATATAATGAATTACATGAAAAAAATAATCTTTCGAGTGCAACTTATCTAAGAACATTATTAAAAAATAATAATTCTGTTGATAAATATTTAAATTATACACCTAAACGTTTTATTGATTTAAATAAAGCTGAAAATAACCTTTTCAAATTTTGGCAATTTACCTCACTGATAAAACCGCAGCTAATTAAAAAAACAAGTATTAATAATTATTTATTAAATAATACTAATTTAGTTGACACATATGAAGATTTTATCAATCATATGACAACAAATAAAATAACAAAAACAAGAATAAGGCGAATAATTATAAATAATCTTATAGACTCTGACTATTGGGAAATGAGTGATACTGTTTTTTTAGAACCTTATTTGCGCTTATTAGGATTTAGTTATTCTGGCAGAAAATATTTAAATTCTTTACCAAAAGAACTTAAAAAATTTCTTTTTTCAAATCCTAATGAACTTAAATTTGAATCAATAGTTCTTAATCATGAACTTAAAATTGCAAAATTTTATGATCTAATTACCGAAAACAATTTTTATATTACGGAATATCAATTTCCGATTAGAAAGGATGATAAATAAAATGAATGATGCTTTAAAAATTCTCCAAGAAAGGCTCGAAAATGTATACGATCCTTATTTAAAAAAATCTTTGAAAGAAACAGAAGGGATAAAACACATCTCAATAGATGATGAAACAAAAATTGTTACACTTATTATTGCGATAGGAAAAAAAGACGGTGAAGAAGAAAAAACAATTCGCCGAAATATTGCTAAAATCGTTAAAATGGATTTAAATTATGCTGGAGTTAAACTTGAATTAGAAGAACATAAAGTTTATAATGGCATCACTAATAGGCCTATTACTTTTATCGGTATTGCAAGTGGTAAAGGTGGAGTAGGAAAAAGTACTGTCACTGCCAATTTAGCTTATCGATTATCAAAAAAAGGATATCATGTTGGAATAATTGATGCGGACATTTATGGTTCAAGTATTCCTACGCTTTTAGAAATGGAACACGATAATCCTAGAATGGATTCTAATCGCAAATTTATTCCATTAACAAAAAATAATATTGAAGTAATGTCAACTGAATTTTTTACAAATCCAGGACAGGCGGTTATTTGGCGTGGTGGAATGTTAAATTCAATGCTTAACCACTTCTTTTACGATGTTAACTGGAGTGATAAATTAAACGTTATGCTTATCGATTTACCACCCGGTACTGGTGATGTAAGTCTTGATGTAAAAAGTTTTGTCCCACAAGCAAAAATGATTATTGTTACGACGCCTCACCCAGCTGCTAGTCATGTTGCCGTAAAAGCAGGTTATGCAGCAAAATCTTTAGATCACGAATTAGTTGGCGTAATTGAAAATATGTCATACTACTTAAACCCAGTTAATAATCAAAAGGATTTTATCTTTGGTGAAGGCGGCGGTTTAAAAACAGCGATTAACCTTGAAACGGAACTTTTGTGTCAAATCCCAATTAATCAACCTATTCATCATCAAGCAATTTACCAAATTGATGAGGAAATTGGCAAAATTTATGATGATTTAGTTGATGACTTAATTTTTAAGTTAAATATTACAAAATAAAGGAACTGTGATTAATTCACAATTCCTTTTTTAATTATT
>CAYVQA010000056.1:6146-8604 GCA_964453965.1 uncultured Staphylococcaceae bacterium | reverse complement strand
TATGTTTCAATTATAAATAATATTGAACTTGATCATCCAGATTATTATAAAAATATAAAAGAAATGATTAATGCTTATCAAAAATTAGCTAATAATTCGCTTTATTTGATTGTTTGTGGTGATGATGCAAATATTAAAAAAATCAAACATCCTAATAAAATAACATATGGTTTTGATGAAAAAAATGATATCAAAATAAAAATAATAAAAGAGTTTGAAACTGGATATGATATTGAAATAAGCTATGAAAATGAAAAATATCAATATCAATTACCATGGTGCGGTAGCCATATGATTTATAATTTTGTGGCTACATTTTCTTATTTATTAAGATTTAGACATACACAAATAATTAATAATTTACAAGAAAAAATCAACGATTTTTCTTTTCCGAAAAGAAGAAATAAAGAATATAAAATCGGCAAAACAATTCTTTTAGATGATTATGCTCATCATCCAACTGAGATCAATTCACTTTATCAAGCGTTAAAACAACATTATCCTACATACCAAATTAAGGTTCTTTTTCAACCTCATACTTATACAAGAACAATAGCTCTAAAAAAAGATTTCATTAAGGTATTGAGCCTATTTGATGAAGTATATGTTGATTCTGTATTTACTTCAAACAGAGAAAAATATTCAGGAATTTTAGAACAAAAATGTAAAAAAATTTTCAAAAAATTTAAAAAATTCAATAATAATACAATTAATATAGTGAAAAATTCGATTAGTAATAATGAAAAGATTTTATGGATTTTTTTAGGCGCAGGAAAAATAAATGAACATTTAGAACGAATAAAAGGAGAATACATTAAAAACAAATGAAAATATTTTCATTAGCTCTCGCAAAACAATTGCAAAATTTTCGCAAATATGGTATAATGAAAACGAACGAGAAAATGAGAATATTAAAGAGGTGAATCATGAATCAAATTAAAATTTATGATGTTGCTGGAGCTGCAGGCGTTTCACTTGCGACTGTATCAAGAGTTCTAAATCACCCCGAAAAAGTAAAACCAGCGACAAGAGCAAAAATTGAAAAAATCATCAAAGACTTAGGCTATAAGCCAAACTTAAATGCAAAAGGTTTAGCAAGTTCCAGATCAACAACAGTTGCGGTTGTAATACCAAGACTTGATAGATCAAGTATCGCGGAAATGGTTAATGGAATTGCGGATTGCGCAGATAGACGGGGCTATCTATTAAGACTTTTTGTAAATAAGAGTCAAGCAAATGAAGAATCAAGTTTAGAAGTAGAAAAAGAAACATGGGGTAACGTTTTAGCATCTGGTGTAGATGGCGTGCTTTATGTAAATGATGAAATTACCGATGAATATTTAAATTTAATCAATAGTATGAATGTGCCTGTTGTATTAACTAATACAGATAGCGGAAATAGTTCAATTCCATGTGTTACAATTGATTATAAAAAAGCAGCAGAAGATATTACAAAGAAAATGATTGACAAAGGCAACAAGAAAATATGGCTAATCACAACTCAAAGAAAATATGTTGTAAATGATTTAAAGATTGAAGGATATACAAAAGCAATGCAAGATGCAGGATTAGAACCAAGAGTAATCTGTGCATCTGGAAAAACTCGATATAACGAACCAGAATTTGAAAAAATATTAAAAGAAGAACATCCAGATGTTGCAATCGTTGTTCGTGATTCTATGGCTGTATCATTCTTAAATGTCGCAAGAAATTTAGAAATTGATGTGCCAAATGAATTACAAATAATTGGTTTCCAAAATACAAGATATGCCGTTTTATCAAGACCTAAACTTACTTGTATTGATACACCAATTTATGAACTTGGTGAAAAAGCAATGGATTTATTAACAGAAATGATGGAACAAGAGAGCGAAGAAGAACAAAAAATCCAAACAAATCAATTCATTGAATATAAAATTGTTTGGAGAGAATCTACTCGCTAGTAGTTTATTAATGGACATTTAGAGAGATATTTGGCTGGTGAAAAAATATCCAAACTTAATAAACGAATTACCGATACAACTTAATACATAAAGTGCAAGATTGTTATCTTGAACTAAGGTGGTACCGCGTTAATTAATTAGCGTCCTTAGAATTTGTGATTTTGAAAATCACATTTTAAGGGGCGCTTTTTTTTATACAAAAAATTTATAGGAGGAAAAATATGACTTTATTTGAAGAATTAAAAGCAAGAGAATTATTATACGCAACAACAAGTGAGGAATTTGAAAAATATCTAAATGAAAACAAAGTAACTTTTTATTTAGGATGCGATCCAACAGGAGATTCACTTCATGTTGGACACTTAGTAACTTATTTAGTTGCGAAAAGATTTGAAAAATATGGACATCATCCTGTTCTTTTAGTAGGTGGTGCAACAGGAAGAATTGGCGATCCAAAACAACAAGGCGAAAGAAAAATGTTAGAAATTTCAACAATCGAAAATTATGTTGAAAAA
>CAYVQA010000056.1:4277-6046 GCA_964453965.1 uncultured Staphylococcaceae bacterium | reverse complement strand
AAGAAAAACTATTATTTAGTAAAATTTAATTAACAATCAAAAAGAGGTTTGAAAAATCAAGCCTCTTTTTGAACAAAATCAAGAAAAAATCTAATATATCAAACTTAAATAAATACATATTTCTTGAAAAATACGCAAAAAAATGATATACTAATACAAAGATGTAGAAAAAATTATAATATTGTTAAAAAATGGAAAAAATTAAAAGACATCTTTTGTACTTGACGAAGATTTAAAAAGTTTATTAATGTTTTTAATTATCAGTAAATTGAATAAAAAACCTTCATACATTGTAGCTTCATCAACATCAAAATTAGCCGAATGAAGCACAGTAGGATATTTATTTTTAGTACCTAAAAGATAATAAAAACATTTTGAATTTTGGCTGTATCTACCAAAATCATCCGTCAAGTAAAATGTTTCATCGATAATTTGATATTTTATTTTAGAATGTTTAAGCAAAGTGCAAGCAAAATTAAAAAGTGCAGAATCGTTAATAACTGCCGGGTAGCCATTATTAAAAGATAACTGATAATTAATTTTCTCTGAATCTAAAATATTATTAATTTCTTTAATAATTGCTTTTAAACTGTATGAATCAAAATAGCGAATCGTACCTTCCATTATACATAAATCGCTTATAACATTAGTCGCATTACCACTTTTAAATTTGTTAACCATAACGATTGTTTTTTCGTTTGGTCCGATTTTGGTAGCCCTAATGTTATTAATTTTATATAGGACATTGATTCCAATTTTCAAAGCATCAATGCCTTCATGATAATTTGCGATATGAGCGCTTTTTCCAAAAATTTTGATTTTAAAAGTCATCCCAGACGAATACAGTTTATTATCCTTTAAGTAAATTACACCGGGTTCTAAACAACTATTAACATGAACATTAAAAAAATAATCAATATTTTTAATAATCGGATTGTTAATTAAAAAATATGCACCACCATTACCTGGTCCTTCTTCAGCTGCTTGAAAAACAAAAACAAGTTTATTTTTAATAAGATGAGGATGATCAAGAAGATAAAGAAGAGTGCATAACAAAATAGAACAATGCACATCGTGACCACATGCATGCATATAATTATTAGTTGAACGATAACTTACATCATTTAGCTCTTTAATTTTCAATCCGTCAATGTCACTTCGAAAGCCAAGTACTATATCATTTACTTGATTATTCGGATTAACTTCGACAATTAAACTACCTTTAATAACACTAATCTTAACCAAATTTTGACAATTTTTACTCAAAATTTGTGTCTTAAGATATGTGATGGTATTATTTGTATTAAATCCAATTTCTGGATGCATATGCAAATACCTTCTAACCATAATCAAATTATCAACAATATTTTTTTTAATAACAATCACCAAAAAAATATATGTTGAAACATTACAAAATATTTCCAAAATAGCATATTTCGTATATTATGTAGAATAAAATTTTATTAGTGTTTAGATTACAATAATGAGAATAATTGCAAATTATTATTTGGATTAATTTAAAAAATGATTTTTGTACAAACTTGTAGAAAATCAAAAATTGTAAAACAGAATATAATAAATTTTAAATCAAATTTTAAGAACATAATATTAAATTGTAGATATAATGTAAGGAAATGAAAAATTTAAAATTTAAAAAAGGAGAACAAAAAAATGAAAAGAAGAACATTAACTTTAACTCTTTGTATTTTAGCTTGTATTGCCTTAATCGGAGTTGGTTTTGCGTCATGGGTTATTACTTATAACAAGGA
>CAYVQA010000056.1:3050-4177 GCA_964453965.1 uncultured Staphylococcaceae bacterium | reverse complement strand
TATAAAAGAAAAATTATAATGTTTGGTGTAATGATTTTTATCTCTATAGCATTAATTTCAACAGGTTTTGCTGCATGGGTATTATCTACACAAACGAAAGTTGACAATGAAGGAAATGTTACTGTCGGTGATGTTGAAAATAAATCATTTGAAATTAAATTTACTGAAATCAAAGATCAATACGGTAATGATTTGACAACAGTTGATAGTAAAGGCAATGTAATTGCCGATTCTAATAAAATGAAATTTAGTTTTGAACCTGTAAAAGATGATGATTCAGGACGTGTAAGATGGAATGGCACTGATTGCGAAAACTTATCAATTACATTTAAAGGAACAATTACAAATGCTGCTTATTTAGGTTCATTTAATGTTAAAATGACAATGACTGAAGAGGTAACAAGCCTTGTAGGTTCTGAAACAAGCCCTAAATATATTACTGCACCTACATGCACAACTGATAGTGGTTTTGAAGTAATAAATTCATTAGATGAAAATTATAAACTAACCGAAAATGGTGATGGTAGCGCAACATTTGAAGTTACAATAAAATTTGGATGGGGCGATTTATTTGGTAAAGAAAATCCAAGTACATATTATGACACAAATACGACAGGAAAAACTGTTAGTGATGAAGATGTTAAGTCAATTCTTGATGCTTTCCATAATGTAGTTAAAGATAAAGATACCAAATTTACTATTACCTTCACTGCAACTGCAAAATAATCGTAAGGAAAACTAAAAATCATGTCAACATCAGAAATTATTTCATTAGTTATTACTATCATTGGTATAGTTAGTTTCTCTGCTATTTTTACAATCTTATATAGCTCATATGCTCACTCACAAATTGCTGAAATTCGTTCTGGGAAAAAAGATATTGAAATAATTGATGAAGTTATTTACAACAATTTACAAAAAACTATTAGCAGAAGAAAGATAATGTATGGTATTAGAACATTTTTCTTTCTTCTTGCTATGGTAATTATCGTTCCAATTTTTGTTTTATCGGTAATAAGCAAAATAAAAAATACCCCATTAATGATTGGTAATTATTCAATCATGGCGGTTGGATCTGGCTCGATGAGTTATGTACATGAAGACAATAAAGATTATATTGAAGCAAA
>CAYVQA010000056.1:1171-2950 GCA_964453965.1 uncultured Staphylococcaceae bacterium | reverse complement strand
AAACGTATTAAAGGAATTGGAATTATAATTATCTTTTTACAATCATACTCGGGTATTATTACGATTATGTCGCTAATATATTGCCTTGTGATGATTGATCGTTATTCAAATAATATTAATGTTGCTCAAGACAAAAGAGCAAAAATATTAGAAGACGCAATAAACTATTCAACTGAAGAGGAAGTTAAATCTTTTGAGGCTACTTATACAGAAATAATTTATTATAAAGGTATTGCATATTACTTTGATGAAAAAGGTTTTGTTGATAAAAAAATACTTGAAGAAAATGATACAGAACATAATCTTGACAAAACAATTATTAAAGAAATTACTAATAAAGATACTTCTCTAACTATTTCACAAAAAATCATCATCGATGATGATAATGAGGAAGAAGAAAATGATTAAACCTTATTTTACAAGAAAAAATTTTATCACTCTATCACTTGCTATATTTTATGCATTTGTTGTTTTATTCTGCGGAATGTGTATCGAAGGTGGACACAACTTTGCGATTGCATCTAATCCTATTGCAAAACTTGCTGAAGCATTTAGCTTCACAGTAATTGAATGTAAAACATCTGGTTACATTTGTTTAGTTTTAGTCGCAATATATATCGTAGTATTTGTTGGAATGTTTTTATACGAAAAACAATTTGCAATTGTTAACAATAAAAAAATCTTTAGTCCAAAAATGATTGTAACATATGCTTTATCATTCCTTACTTGCTTAGTGCTTTCTTTAGGAATTGGAATATTAATTCAACGACCTTTAAACGGCGAAAACATTGGGAATGTTTTAAAATTTGTCGGCCAATCATTAATCATTGGAACAATTGTTTATGTAATTTTATTTGCATTATTTGGCGGAATCTTAATGTTTATCATTAACTATTTGCTAATTGACAAACCATTTAGAAGCGTAGAAAAATCAGAAATTCCTGATTTTGGCGATGAAGAAAAAGTAGAACAAGACATTACCAAAAACTTTGATGAAGTTCCAGGAACTGCAACAATTAGTAATATTCAAGGAAGCGGCGAAATTACTGGTGCTGGTGGCGGCGGAATCATCAAAAAAGTTGAAGCTTTAGATGACCGTGAAAAAGTATTCCCAGCATTATCAACAATGGATGCCGAATATGAAGGCTATTCAATTGATAAACATCCGAATACTAATTATTCACTAGAAGATATATGTATTAAATTTAGAAATTATCTTGCAAAAGTAGAAAATTTATATTTTGACCTAGATACAATTAGATTCTTTGTCAGTGGCTTTGCCGCATCACATTTTATGATTTTAGAAGGTATCTCTGGTACTGGTAAATCAAGCTTACCAAGATATTTTGCAAAATTCATAAATGCGGAATTAACATTTATTCCTGTACAAGCAACATGGCGTGATAAAACAAACTTACTTGGATATTTTAATGACTTTTCAAAGACATATACAGAATCAGAATTCTTACTAAAAATCTATCATGCAAATTATAATCCTGATATGATTCATATTTTCGTTCTTGACGAAATGAATATTTCAAGAGTAGAATACTATTTTGCAGACTTTTTATCAGTACTAGAATATCCAAAAGATGAATGGAAAATGCATTTAATGCAATTACCATTTGGCTTTGTTCCACCAGCAAAATTAGAAAATGGTTACATTAAAATTCCATCTAATTCATATTTTGTAGGAACAGCAAATAAAGACGATTCAACTTTTACAATTACAGATAAAGTTTATGACCGTGCAATCACAATTGATTTTACTGATCGTAA
>CAYVQA010000056.1:0-1071 GCA_964453965.1 uncultured Staphylococcaceae bacterium | reverse complement strand
GGAGTCCTTTCACGTAGTGAAAAAACAATAAAATCTTTAATGAGAAGGTTATAATTATGAACATCATCGAAGAAAGAAAATTACAAAATATAATCACAGATATTGAAAATTTTAAAAGCAGCTTTACGACTAGTAGTGCGTTTTTTGAAAACATTAATGGATTAGAAATTCCCAATATCCAAGAAATATTTTATCAAAATGATATGAATTTCTTCGATGATGTTTCTTTTATTTTAAGCGTCATTGCTTCAATTACTAACCATCCTCACTTAAATAGTACCGGTGAAGATATTATCGTTAGAGCAGATCTTGCCGGCAGCATATCGCAGGAATCTTTCCAAAAAGTGTTTAAAGATCCTTCTCTTTGGAAAGAAAAAGACCATGAAATGGCACCTGAATATGTTCATCATCGTCAATATACAGATGAATTAAAAACTTATGAAAATATTTTTATTGGCATGATTATCAATGTAATTGATAATAGTTTAATTAATTATACAAACTTTTATACAAATTTAATCCCTTCATTAAATGTAAACAAAAAAGAATTTTTAATCAATGAACCATTAGAACTGGTTTTAAACCGAATTGAATTTTTAAAACGAAAAATAACATATATTAAAAATACATACTTTTTTAAAGAAGTTTCGAAATGTAATTTAAAATTAAAAAACATTGTGCCAACAAATATTTTAATTAAAGATCGACTATATAATTATTGTTATAAATTTTATAAAGAATTTATCAAATATACAGAAGTAGAAAATCTTGAAAAAGATTATCAAAATTATTATTTTTATAATTTATTAAAAATAATCAAAGAAAAAGAATTTAATTTTATTAAAGAAGAAAACAATAATTGGTATTTTAATTTTAAAAACTTTGAAATTAAAATTCAAAAATCAAACTTAAAAAATATTAATCTTACTATCAAAACAAACAAAGTATGCGTAAATCATAATTTAATCATCGATTTTGAAAATGATGAAGAAATCATTTACGATAATCAATTAACATCAAATGATGTTATATCAGTTTGGAATTTAAAAGATCAATTTGGGCGTCTTATCA
>CAYVQA010000055.1:0-8982 GCA_964453965.1 uncultured Staphylococcaceae bacterium | reverse complement strand
AAGGTAGAGGAATTTATGATAATATTAGAAAATGTGTTAAATATTTATTATCAAGCAATATTGGTGAAGTTTTAACAATCTTTATTGCATCAATTTTGGGCGTATTTGGTTTGCTTCATGGCGATGACGCAACACCTTTAGCCGCAATGCATCTACTTTGGATTAATTTAATCACAGACGCATTACCTGCTTTTGGAATTGGAATGGAAGAAGCTGAAGATAACATTATGGATCAAAAGCCACGCAAGAAGAAGGAAGGATTCTTTGCGGATGGATATATTTGGCGTATTTGTATTGAAGGAGTAATTGTTGGTGGCGTTACATTAGCTGCATATTTATTTGGTAATTTAGTGCTACATAATCATGCTGTTGGCCAAACTATGGCATTCTTAACGTTGTCTACAACACAATTATTCCATGCATATAATGTAAAATCACATCATTCAGTATTTAGTGCTAAAAGTTATAAAAATCGTTTTATGAATTTTGCATTCATTGTTGGATTTATGTTACAAGTTGTGGTAATTTATATTCCAGGTCTTAATGATTTATTTGAATTTGCTCCACTTTCATTTGTTCAATTTGCAATTTGTATGGGACTATCATTTGTAATGGTCATAATTCAAGAAATCGTTAAATTAATTCATCGTCATAAATAAAAAAATAAGAAAGCCGATTAATTATCTTGGCTTTCTTTTTTACTTGAACTAAGCATTTTTCCTAATTTATTAATCATCTCTATTTTATAATTTAACATTGAGTGACTATAACGATTTAAGGTTATCATTGCATTTTTATGCCCTAAAATTTCAGATAAAGATTTTATATCCATTCCTAGTTCTAATGATCTCGTTGCGAAAGTATGCCTAAGCGCATGAAAATTATGATATTTAATTTTAAGTTTTGCAAGTATTTTTGTATAAGTCATTTGATATGACCTAATACTTACCATTGTATTTTTCCGAGTGGTAATTACAAAATGAGAAGAAGATGATGATTTTATTTTTTTCAAATACGGCAATAATTGCTTAGAAATAGGGATAATCCTAATTGATGATTTTGTTTTAGGTTCATCAATATGAAAAAGATATTTGCCATTTATATTCAAAATACATACCGTTTTGTTAATTGATAATAATTTTTTTTCAAAATTAATATCGTCCCAAGTTAAAGCTAAAAGTTCACCAATTCTAATTCCCGTATAAAGACACAATACAATGCCGATATAATTGTTTTTATGGGTTAAACAATATGTTTCAAGAAGTTGTTGTTCATTATGATTAAATACATCAATCTTTTTTTCACATCTTTTCGGTATAAAAACATTATTTGCAATATTATAAGATATTAAATTTAAATTATATCCAAGTTTAATAACTTGTTTTAAAATTGAACCTATTAAATTGACTGTATTATAGGATAATGGCAGATTATTAATTAAATTTCCCTTTTCAATTTTATTAACAATAAAATCTTGAATTAAAGTTAGAGATAGATCATTAAGCACATAATGTCCTAAAATTTGTTCAATATGATTCTTATAGATATTTTGATATGTAATAAATGTTCTTAACTTTAGTTTGTATTTTGCATATTTATTTAGCCAAATATCAAATAATTCATTTAATGTCATTTTTATAAACCTCCGTAATATTTTAATATTATATCGTAAAAATAATTGTATTGCTATTGATAAAAATAAAAATGAAGCGTATAATAATGTTTGAGGTGAATTTTATGTGGTTAATTTTAGCTATATTTGCGGCTGTGGCGACATCATTAACAACTATTTTTGCTAAAATTGGTATTAAAGATGTTAAATCAAATTTTGCAACTGCATATCGAACCGGAATTGTTATAATCTGTTGTATTATAATGTGCATAATAACAAAAAGTATCAAAACAATTTCCACATTAACAATTACAAATTATATCTTTTTAATTCTATCAGGACTTGCAACAGGATGTTCTTGGCTATGTTATTATAAAGCATTAAAAATTGGTGATATTAATAAAGTTGCACCAATCGATAAATCTAGTTTTATTTTAACAAGTATTCTTTTTCTTATTTTCTTCTTCGATGATACAACAAAAGGTGGAAAACCACTTATAATTATAATGCTCTTTTTGTCAATGTTATTAATGCTTGTTGGCACAATACTTATGATTGATAAAAAAGATCCTACCCAAGTTAAATCAAAGAAATGGTTATTATATGCTATTTTATCAGCAGTATTTGCAAGTTTAGTTGCTTTATTTGTAAAAATTGGTTTAAAAGGAATATCTTCTGATTTAGGAACGTTAATTAGAACAATTATTGTTTTTATTTTTGCAAGTATAATTGTTATAATTAGAAAAGAACATCGAGAAATTAAAATAATTACAAAAAGAAGTTGGATCTTCTTAACACTATCAGGCATTGCTACTGGCGCCGCATGGCTATTTGAATATTATGCTCTAAATATGAATAAAGTTAATCCGATTGCGGTCAATTCAATTGGCAAATTATCGATTTTATTAACAATGTTTTTTTCTTATTTAGTATTAAAAGAAAAATTTACAAAAAAATCTCTGATTGGCTTATCACTTCTTACAAGTGGAATAATTTTAATAATTATATTTAGCTTATAAAATAAGTTATAAATCAATAAACAAATAGTTTTAAATGGGCTATTTGTTATTTTTTTAAATTTAGTATTAATTAATAGATTTAAATTTAAAAATTTGATATAATATCTACATATAAAAAAGGTTATAAAATGATAATAGTTAGAAATGCAAATGGAAAAGACATTAAAAAAATAAATGAACTTTTATACCAAGTTCAAGAAATTCATCACCAAGTTAGGCCAGATTTATTTAAAAATGGAACTAAAAAATATACTACAGAAGAAATAAAAAGAATACTACAAGATAAAACAAAACCTATCTTTGTAATAGTAGATGATAATGAAATATGTGGATATGTATTTTGTATAATTGAAGAAAAAAATAGTGCAACATTACAAAAAATAAAAACCCTTTATATTGATGATTTATGCGTTGACATTACAAAAAGATCAAAACATTATGGTACAAAATTATATGAATATGTACTTAATTATGCAAAAGAAATAAATTGTTATAATGTGACATTAAATGTTTGGGCTGATAATTTAGATGCGCTTGCATTTTATCAACATATTGGTATGAAAGTTCAAAAAATTGGTATGGAAAAAATATTATAAATCGCAAAGAAACGAGGAAAATTATGGAAAAAGTAAAAAAACAATATGGATTATGGACAGGAATTGCAATGGTAGTAGGAATTGTAATTGGTTCAGGTGTTTTCTTAAAGGCTGGAGGTGTTTTACAATTAACTGGTGGTGATTTAAGACTAGCTGTTTTAGCTTGGCTAATTGGTGGGTTAATAATGGTTATTACGAGTTTTTGTTTTGCAATATATGCAACAAAAATTAGCAAGTATAATGGTGTAGTCGATTATGTCGAAACAGCTACAAATAAAAAAGTTGGATATTATTTAGCATGGCTACTTACAACATTTTATTATCCTATTATTGCCTCAATTGTTACATTATTTGCAGGGCAATATTTCTTTCAACTAATTGGGGTAAATGTTGGACTAATCGATTGGCAAAATTTTTTATTTGCGTTCATTGTCTTAATTTTAATGGTAGTACTAAATTATCTTTCGCCGATGCTTGCAGCAAAATTTCAAATATCAGTTACAATAATTAAATTAATACCTATTTTTATTATTGCAATTGTGGGATTATTTTCAGCTTTTATTGTAAGTGATGGTGGAATAATTAATGCCTTAACAACACCGGCACAAGGATATGCAATAAATTTTGGTGAAGCAATTAAAAAAACGGCATTTGCATATGAAGGCTGGGTATGTGCAACTGTAATTAATGCGGAATTAAAAGATTCAAAGAAGAATTTGCCAAAAGCATTAACTTTTGGAACAATTGCAGTATTAATATTTTATATAATTTATTATGTATCTTTATCTGCTTTCTTAGGAAATGAACAAACAATTATTCAAGATGCTAAAGCACCAATTGTTGTTTTTCAAAACATAATGGGAAAAATCGGTAGCAGCATTTTTACAGCTTTTATTATGATTTCTTGTTTAGGAACTGTTAATGGCGTCGCATTAAGTTGTTGTAGGGGGATGTATACAATGTCATGCCGTGGTCAAGGTCCTAATCCAGAAAAATTTTCAAAATTAAGTAAAAATCAAAGTGTATCATTATTATCATGTCTATATGGCCTTGGCTGTATGATTTTAATGCTTATTATTTGGTATTTAGCAATGCATCAAATAAGCCTCTTTAAATATTTAGGTAGTATGGATGAAATTGTTTGTGCAATGATTTATAGTGCGTATATTACAATGTATGTTTATATAATGAAAAACTTCAAAGAATATAGTGCTTTCAAAAGATTTATTGTTCCAATAATTTCAATGTGTGGCGCAATTTTCTTTATTTTATGTGGAACAGGCATTTTCCAATTAATTATTGATGGCACAACTGAGAGCTTAAAAGCATTTGGCGTATTTATGCTATTATTTATTCTTTTAATGTTTCCAAGTATCTTTTTCTATAGAGATGATGCGGAAGGAATAACAGAAGAATAATGCTAGAAGAATTCTTAAAAAATATCGATAAAATTCACACTACACAACTAGGAGAAATTAGAATTAAAAAGAATCTAAAATTAAATGATATCGATATTATCAAATTTATAAAAAATCTAGTAACTAATGAAGATACAAAAATATCATTAAAAGGCAAAAATTACTACTTAGAAAATGATAATATAATAATAACAATTAATAAATATAGTTATACAATTATAACTGCGCATTTAAAAAAATAAAATATGAGGTTACAAAATGAAACCAAATACACAATTAAATGTTTTAATAACCGGCGCCGCAAGTGGAATTGGCAAAGCCATTATGGATAAATATTTAACAAATCATCATCATGTATTTGCAATTGATTTGAACGAAATTAAAGAATTTGAAAATTTAGTTTCATATAAAGCTGATATAACAAATAAAGAGCAACTAAATGAAATTAAAAACAATTTAAATAATATTAAATTCGATTTAATCATTAACGTTGCTGGAATTCATAAAATGGCTTCATTAGTTGAAGATGATAATGAAATAATGAAAAAATTAATTGATATTAATCTTTATGGACCAATGCTAGTCAACAATATCTTTCATCCTTATCTAAAAGAAAATGGAACAATTATTATTATTACAAGTGAAGTTGCTTATTTAGATCCAATGCCTTTTAATGGTTTATATAATATATCTAAAACGGCATTGGATTCTTATTCACAAGCTTTACGACAAGAATTAAATTTAATTGGTCAAAAAGTTATTACCTTTAGACCAGGCGCAATCTTAACTTCATTAAGTAATAATTCGATTACAGACACGATTAACCTTGCAAATAAAACTATCTTATATCAAAAACAAGCAAGTAATTTTTCAAAATTAATGCTAAAATTTATGGGAAAACCATTAAAACCAGAAAACCTAGCTAAAAAAATTTACAATGTTTCATTAAAAAAGAATCCCAAATATATTTATAAAATTCATCAAAATATTGGCCTAATTTTATTAAATCTTTTACCATTAAGAATGCAATGTTTTATCATTAAAAAATTATTAAACAAAGGAACAAAAAAATGAAAATTTTAATAGGAACAACTAATCCATCAAAGGTAATTAGATTTAAAGAATTATTAAAAGATGAAAAAATTGAATTTGTAACTTTATCAGATTTAAACATCACCATGGAACCATTAGAAACAGGTCAAACCCCAGAAGAAAATGCAATTATTAAAGCAAAATATTATGCTAGTTTAAATAACATAATCGATATCGTTATTTGTAATGATTCGGGATTATACTTTGAAGAATTAAACATAAAAGATCCACTTCAACCAGGATTAAAAATTAGAACGCCTAAAAATAAAAGATTAGATGATGAGGAAATGATAGAATATTATGCAAAATTAATAAATTCATTAGGTGGCAAAGTGAATGCTTTTTATTTAGATGGTATTGCTGTTTATAATAAAGGAAAAATATATAGTTTTATGGATCAACAATCGGCGAAAAATATCAGTTCATTTTATATGATTGATACTCCATCAAATAAAAGACACCCAGGATGGCCTCTAGATTCAATTTCTATTTATAAAGAAACAGGTAAATATTTTGTTGATCAAACACCAAATGATTCAAAAGAAAAAATCATTAAAAATGACTATAAAGAAAAAACAATTGCCTTTTTAAAACATGCAATTAATGGAAATTAAAATGAAAAGATGTAAATGGTGTAATTTAAACAATCCCCGATATATAAAATATCATGATGAAGAGTGGGGATGCCTTAATACTAGCGATCAATATTTATTTGAAATGCTAATCCTTGAATCTTTTCAAGCTGGCCTTTCATGGGAATGTGTTCTAAATAAAAGAGCAAGTTTCAAAGCCGCATATGATAATTTTGATCTTGATAAAATTTGTAATTATGATGAAGAAAAAATCAATCAATTAATTAATAACAAAGAAATTATCAGAAATAAATTAAAAATCAATGCTAGTATTAATAATGCTAAAATATTTAAGCAAATAAAATTAGAATATAAAACATTTTATAATTACTTATGTACTTTTACAAACAAAAAAACTTTTAAAGAAATAGATAAAACAAGTTCATTTTTATCGGATGCAATATCAAATGATTTAAAAAAGCGTGGAATGAAATTTGTAGGAACAACAATAATTTATTCTTATTTACAAGCTATAGGGATTATTAATTCTCATGAAAAAAATTGTTTTTTATTTTAAATAATTAAATATTACAAGAAAGTAAAAATACAGAAATTAATTAGAAATAAATAAATTTTAAAAATAAATATTTGAACATATTAGTTAAAAGTGTTTAAAAAATCATATAAAAAGGTCTTATAACTTGAAAAAAATGCCAAAATGATATATAATTTTATTTATGCATTTCAATATTACCAAAAGGATTAACGATTATGAGTAAATTAAGAAAAAATGCAAGAATGTTTTTTAAAGGTAGTTTTAGACAACGTTCTTATGTAAAAAACCGTTTATCAATGTTAGGTAACTTCACGGCTGCAGTATTTAAAATGCTATTTGGAGTTTTTACTAATTCCATTTTCTTTTTCATTAGTGCTTTCTATTCAATGGGAATTGGCTATGCTAAACAAACATATATTAGAGGTTTTGCAAAAGGAAAAGGATATAAATATGTTAATAGGTATTATTTAAAAATGGCTCAAATATTGATAGCATCAAGTGCAATTTACGTTTTATACATGGTTAGATTATTATTTATTGATGACTTATTTGTTTATAATAAACTTGCGGCGATAGGCTTGTCATTAATTGCATTTAGCGATTTATATTTTTCTATTTATGGATTTGTAAAATCAAAAAAACTTTCTGACTTATTATTAGAAGGTTTAAAAGGTGTTTACCTTGCGTCATCTTTTCCAGCAATTGTTTTAGCTCAAGTTGCAATTTTATCATTCCAAGAACAAAAACCATATTATAATACTTTAAATGCGATATCGGGAATAGCTTTTGGAACATTAAGTGCTATTATTGGTTTATTAATGTTATTAAAGTACTATCGAACAAGAAACCAGTATATGCCTACTGATAATAATTTTGAAACATTTGAAAGTACTTTTGATACTGAGGAAATGCAAATACAGGAGGAAAAAACGAATGAATGATTTTGTTTTGAGTTGTTGTTCAACAGCTGATTTAACAAAAGAACATTTTGATGAAAGAAAAATCAATTATGTTTGCTTACATTTTGAAATAGATGGTGTTGATTATTTAGATGATTTAGGAAAGTCAATTTCGTTTGATGAATTCTATAACTTAATGGAAAAAGGTGCAATTACTAAAACATCACAATTAAATATTCAACAATTTGTTACTTATTTTGAAAAGTTCTTACAAGAAGGAAAAGATATATTACATTTATGTTTATCAAGTGGTTTATCAGGAATTTTTAATTCTGCGACTGCGGCAGCGGATATTTTAAAAGAAAAATATCCAGAGCGAAAAATATATGTTGTCGATTCATTAGCTTCTTCAAGCGGATATGGACTTATTATGGATACACTAGCAGATATGCGTGATGAAGGAAAATCAATTGAAGAAATATATAATTGGGTTGAAGAACATAAATTAGAACTTCATCATTGGTTTTTCTCAACAACATTAAAGTATTACGTTAGAGGTGGAAGAATATCAAAAGTAGCTGGCTTTGTTGGCGAATTGCTTAAATTCTGTCCTTTAATGAATGTTAGTAATGAAGGAAAACTAATTCCAAGAGAAAAAATTAGAACAAAGAAAAAAGTAATCGAAGCAGTTGTTAAAAAAATGGAAGAAAATGCATTTGATGGTTTAAATTATTCTGGCAAATGTTATGTCTGCCATTCTGCAAGTCTTAGTGATGCGGAAGAACTTGCAAGACTTGTTGAAGAAAAATTTCCAAATATCAAAGGTAAAGTTGAAATTAATAACATTGGTACTGCAATAGGTAGCCATTCAGGACCAGGAACAGTTGCGGTGTTCTTCTGGGGAAATAAAAGAACAAATTAACAAAATAAAAAGTAATAGATACAAAAAAGTAACTATTACTTAATATATGGAGGAGTACCCAAGTGGTTGAAGGGTCTCGTTTCGAAAGCGAGTAGGCTGTAACAGGTGCAGGGGTTCGAATCCCCTTTCCTCCGCCATTAAAAAAATGATTAGTCTTGATACAACAAATATTAGGTTTCAAGACTATTTTTTTATGCTTTTTTAGAGGTTTTAAGGTTAAAATAGGCATATTTCAAGTTATTTTCCATCAGATTTTATGGTCTGGTGGATTTTTTATTTGCTTTTGTATTAAAATT
>CAYVQA010000054.1:5116-9176 GCA_964453965.1 uncultured Staphylococcaceae bacterium | reverse complement strand
TTCGAACCCCCAACCCCTTGATCCGTAGTCAAGTATTCTATCCAATTGAACTACGTGCGCATTTTAAAAATGGCGGTTCCAACGAGACTTGAACTCGCGATCTCCAGTGTGACAGACTGGCATGTTAACCACTACACCATGGAACCAAAGAAATGGTGCGGGTGACAGGAATCGAACCTGCACTCCGAGGAACTAGATCCTAAGTCTAGCGCGTCTGCCAGTTCCGCCACACCCGCATTTCTATTTACATTTAATGCTTTATTATTATATCAAATTTATTATTCTCTGTCAAATAAAAAGACTTTATTTATTTATTTATTTTTAAAAAAGTCCTAAATCGGAGTATTTTTGTTGACATTCATCAAGATTGAGCGTATAATTATCGTTGGTGAATTTTTATGAATCAAAATAAAACAATGATTGAAAAATTAAAAAAATTTAATTTAATTGAAAAAGAAACAAACGAATTAAGTAGAGTAATTGCCAATAAGTATAATTTATCAGAAAGTGCATTTTGGATATTATATGAGATAAGGCTAAATGATTCTAATCTTACCCAAGCTGAATTATGTAAGTTTTCTTTTTTGCCTAAACAAACAATCAATTCTGCTTTAAAGATTTTAGAAAAACAAGAAATTTTAAATCTAGTTACTTCTGCTAATAATAAAAAGAATAAAAAAATTATTTTGACAAATAAAGGATTAGAATTATCAAAAAGCATAATTGACCCTGTTATTGAAAAGGAAATTGCTATTTTTAGTTCATTTGCCCAAAATGAATTGGATATTTTTTTAAAAATTCATAGCGAATACGCAAAAGAATTTAAAGAGAGGATAATTAATAGTTATGAAAATTAAATTATCTGATCATTTTACATTATCACGACTTTTAAAATTTGTCGCGCCATGCATTTTAATGATGGTTTTCACATCCATATATGGTGTTGTTGATGGATTATTTATATCAAATGTTGTCGGTGACACTGCATTCGCAGCCGTTAATTTAATTATGCCATTTTTAATGATTCTTGGATCATTTGGCTTTATGATTGGTACTGGTGGCAGTGCTATCATTTCTAAGACTTTAGGCGAAAATGAACCTGAGAAAGCTAATCAATATTTTTCTTTCTTAGTTTATTTTACAATTATTTTAGGCGTTATCCTTGCCGTTTTAGGAGAAATTGCATTACCTTTTGTGATTAAATTTTTTAAAGCAACAGTTGACATGTATGACTTTTGTGAAATATATGCACGAATAATTTTAATTGCCATTCCTGTTTATATGTTACAAAATATCTTTCAATCATTATTTACAACAGCCGAAAAACCTACAATCGGTTTTATAATTACAATTATTGCTGGAGTTTCCAATATGATTCTTGATGCTTTATTCGTACTTGTTTTTAAAATGGGAGTTGCAGGAGCAGCAATTGCGACAGCGATTAGTCAATCACTTGGTGGAATTATACCTATTATATATTTTGTTAGTTCAAAAAATAATAGCCTGCTTCGACTTGGTAAAGCATCATTTAATGGTAAAGTTCTACTTAAAACATGTACTAATGGCAGTTCAGAATTTTTAAGTAACGTTTCAGGTTCAATTGTTAGTATTTTATATAATGATCAATTGATGAAGTTAGCTGGTAAAGATGGCGTATCCGCATATGGTGTTTTAATGTATGTAAATTTCATCTTTGTAGCAATATTTATCGGCTATTCAGTTGGAACTGCACCAATTATCGGTTATAACTTAGGTTCGAGAAATGATGATGAACAACGCAATATTTTTAAAAAGAGTATTTTTCTAATGGCAATTGTTGGTCTTTCGATGACTCTTTTATGTTTTCTTTTAGCATCGCCAATTTCTTATATTTTCTTCAGTAAAAATACTATTCTTTATGAAATGACTAGACATGCTTTTTATTTATTTTCATTAGCATTTATTTTTTCAGGTTTTGGAATCTTTGGTTCTTCAATGTTTACTGCGTTAAATGATGGCTTAATTTCTGCTATTATTTCAATTTCAAGAACTTTAGTTTTTCAAATTTTAACAATTCTTACCTTACCAATAATTCTCGGTTTAGATGGAGTATGGTTATCATTGATGGTTGCGGATATATTATCAGCTATCGTCGCAATTATTTTCTTTATTTGTTTTAAAAAGAAATATCATTACGTATAATATTTTGGAGGTTTTTTATGAATGTATTAAATAATTATGTTATTATTGATCCTAAAATTACTGAAACAACTTCAACAGGAATTATCTTAAATGATAATATCAATAAAAATATGGGTATTATTGTTGCATTAGATTCAGCCATTAATAATTTAAAAATAGGTGATAAAGTTGTTTTTGATGAATCTAAAGTTTTTAAATTTATTCATAATGGAAAAACATTATATGCATGCAGTTTTTCTAATATTATTTGCAATTTGAATTAAGCGTAAAATGATTGTGTTTTTTGTGTGAAAAGTATTGACTAATATTTTTAAAAATGCTATAATACTTATGCATCGAAAGATGTAATCCTACACAATTATTTTTTTCAATTCCCTTATTTCCCTTCAATATTATATTGAAGACTAAAAGCGGCTCTTATAAAAGAGTCGCTTTTAACTTTATATAATTATTTATAAATAATAAAAAAACAGATACCTTTCGATACCTGAACTTTTTTAATTATTTTGTGAATTTACACCTTTTATAATTAAACCGGCTGTTTTTTTATTTGTTGCAAGAGGTATTTCGTATACATCACACAAACGTAATAAAGCACTAATATCTGGTTCATGAGGTTGTGCAGTAAGTGGATCACGAAAGAAAAATACTAAATCAATTTCTCCTTTTGCGACTTTAGCACCAATTTCTTGGTCACCGCCTAATGGTCCTGATTTATAGCACTTAATCGTTAAATTAGTGTATTCCATTATTAAACTTCCTGTAGTTCCTGTTGCAAATAATTCATGTTTTGAGAAAAAATCCTCGTTTGCTTTTGCGAAGCCGACAAGTTCAGCTTTCTTTTTATCATGGGCAATTAAAGCTATCTTCATTTAATCACTTCTCCTTTCCATAATATTATACACTATTTATTTTAAAAAAACAACTTAAAAATAAAAGAAAATGTTATCATTAATCGTTTTTTCATATTAATTGATTTTTTTAATTAATTCGTGGTACAATAATAGTATAAACGGAGGAAACTATATGAAATGGAATTTAACAACAATTTATTCTACTTATGATGATTATAAAAGAGGATTTGATTCATTAAAAGATTTACTTAATAAATTAATTAGTTATAAAGGAAATTTATCTTGTGAAAAATCATTTGTTGAATATATGCTTTTATCAGATAAATTTAATCAAGAAATTGGTAATGTTTACCACTATGTAGCCTTAACTGCTGATCAAAATTTAAAAGATATTAATAATACTGCAGCTTTAAATAGAGTTTTATCTTTTTTTAATCAAGCTTCAACAGACTTAAGTTTTGAAAATCCTGAAATTTTAGCAATTGGTGAAGAAACAATTATGAGTTTTATTAATAATAATCCAGAAATTGAAGCTCATCGTTTTCCAATTAAAAAATTATTTCATGCGAATGAACATATTTTAAGCGAAAAAGAGGAAAGATTAATTTCTTATTATAATACACTTGCAGATTCAGGCGCAAAACTTTATTCAAATCTTTGTACAAGTGACTTTGAAAATGTAATAATTACGCTTAGTACAAAAGAAAAAGTTGCAATTAACCCTTCAACTTATTCTTATTATCTAAGTACGTTACAAAACCAAACTGATCGAAAGAAAGTTTTTGAAGCTCTTTACAAATACTATGATAAACATAAAAATACTTTAGGCGAAATATATAAAAATGTTGTTTCTGCAAGTAAGGCAAATGCGGAAGCACGTGGATTTAGTTCAATTCTAGAGTCACATCTTTTCCCAAATAATATTCCAACATCTGTTTATCATACATTAGTTGATGTTGCTTCTAAAAACAATAAATCACTTAAAAAATATATCAAACTTCGTAAAAAATATCTTAGTCTTAAAA
>CAYVQA010000054.1:0-5016 GCA_964453965.1 uncultured Staphylococcaceae bacterium | reverse complement strand
TTATTAAATTATGGTAATACACTTGAAGATGTTTTCACTGTTGCCCACGAAGCAGGTCATTCTATCCATTCACTTTTTGCAAATGAAGCTCAACCTGGTCCAATTCAAGATTATACTATTTTTGTTGCAGAAATTGCTTCAACTTTTAACGAACATATGTTGCTTGATTATTTTATCAAAAACGAAAATGTCAAAAAAGAAACAAAAATTCAACTTATTCAAAAAGCAATAGACTCGATTGTTTCAACATTTTATCGTCAAACTTTATTTGCTCATTATGAATTATTAGTTAGTGAATTAGTTGAAAAAAATGAACCTATTAATTATGAAGTATTATCAAATATAATGATTGATTTATATAAAAAATATTATGGCTTAGATATTACAAAAGAAGGATATAAAAAGTATGTATGGGCTTATATTCCTCATCTATTTAGTACACCATTCTATGTATATCAATATGCAACAAGTTTTGCGGCTAGTTTTAAACTTTATCATGATGTATCTAATAATATTGAAGGTTCAATCTCTAAATATTTGAATTTATTAAAGTCAGGTGGTTCAAAATATCCAATTGAACAAGCAAAAGAAGCAGGAATTGATTTTACTAACAAACAAACTTTTATGGCAGTTGTCAATCGTATGGATGAATTAGTTTCTGAATTAGAAAAACTTCTAGAAGAATAAATTGTGGTGTAGATTACTCTACACCCTTTTTTGATTTTTATACATTTTCTTCCAACTTATAAAGCCATATAAATCATTTATTAAAAATATTATAAAACATATTACAACTGACAAATATGAAATATTATCCTTTGTCGCAAGACTCCATAACCAAATTAAAACAATATCATTTGCTGCATATCCTATCGCATAATATGGGCTTCGTTTAAAAGTTAAATACACCGCAATAAAACTTGTTGAAACTGATATTGTACTAGGAATTATATTAGATGTTTTAAAATATTCTAAAATAAAATAAAAAATAAATGTAATGATAACAGTTAAAAATATCATCATTATTATTTCTTTTATGGTAATAGTATTTACTTCAACTTCACTTTTTTTACCATTATATGGATGTTTTAACCATGCAATCAAACTAAATAAGGCCATTGGAGCTGTCATTCCTACATAAGTAAGCATTTCACCGTAATACTTAAATTCAAATGATATAATTCCATATATGATACTAAATATAATCATTAATATTTGACCAATCGGATTTCCTTTCGCATTGAATATTAATGATGTAACACCAATTATTGAAGCAATCAAAGTTAAATAATTTTCCCCTTTAAAAGCGATAAATGATAATATGATTATCGTAATTGAACCCATCAATAATATAAGTTCTACTTTTGTAAAATAATGTTTTTTTGTGTTCATTGTTCCTCCTAAATTTCTATTCATAAATCAAAAACAAATAAAAAAGCATTCCCAAATGTATCTTCTAAGACCTAACGATACACTTGTGAATGCAAGATTCCTACCCGGTGGCAGTTTATTATAAATATTTAATTTAATTGTAAAATAGACATCCATAATAAGTTATTGTTCCTTCAGTATTTGGATAAATTAACTTATTTTTTTCTAATGTTTTAAAGACATTTATACCAACAGCTTCCATTGATATAACTGGTTTACCAATATTTTTACATGGTTTAATTGGATATGTACATTTTTCACATATCATACATGTACCAGCACCATAAATATTAAAATCAGTTTGGTTTTTTAAAAAGTGCTTTTTTTGTAATTCTAATTTTAGTTGAATTGTTTTATCTTGAAAAATTTTCATTTTTTGATAAGTTGATTGTGAATCATTTTTATCATAAAAAAATGTATCCCAAAAAATAATTGCTTTTTTATATTTGGCGTTTTCTTCCTTATAATATATAATCTCTTTTATAAACGGCGGACAGCACCATGAATTATTATATTTTTGACATTTATTTTCTTTACAATAATCACGAACCTTTTCATCAAAAATAATAGTTGAACTAGTTGTGCAATATAAATTTTCAAAATATTTTTTGATTATTTCTTCCATCTTATTCCTGTTTCACTTTATGAATTTTATATTCTTTTGAATCATACTCATCTAAAAAAGAATGTTTTTCATTATTTAATTTATAACCAATTACCATATCTACATTTACATTTTCAATACTTTTAAAGATATTTTTTTCAACTAAAGGATTCATTTTTGTTAATTCTTTGATTAACATTTTTGTTTCATAACGTTTAGATGCCATTTCAACATTTTCTTTTGTAACAATGTTTTCAGTAAAGCGACAAGCACATTGTAAAAATTGAAGATTATTACCTTTCGCAAAACGTACAATATCTTTTTCTCTTATATAATACATTGGCCTAATTAATTCCATTCCTTCAAAATTTTGACTATGTAATTTTGGTAACATCGATTGAAAAGATCCTGAGTTTAATAAATTCATTAATGTTGTTTCAATTACATCATCAAAATGATGACCTAAGGCAATTTTATTACATCCGTGTTCTTTGGCTAGTCGATATAAGACGCCTCGACGCATTCTTGCACAAAGATAACAAGGATTTTTTTCTTGTGCATATGCGACATCAAAAATATTGGATTCTTCAATAATAGCGGGAATTCCTAATATCTCTAAATTTTCTTTGATTAATTGCATATTTTTATCACTATAACCTGGATTCATTACAAGATAAGTTACTTTGAAGTCAAACATTGAGTGTTTATTTAATTCTTGAAATAATTTTGCAAGTAACATTGAATCTTTTCCACCTGATATGCATACACAAATATGATCATTTTCTTTAATTAAATCGTATGCTTTAATTGCTTTAATGAAATTAGCCCAAATTGTACTTCGATATGTTGTTAATATACTACGTTCAATTTCTTGCGTTCTTGTTAACATCTCTTCTCCTTAAAAACAAAATCCATATTATCAATAAAATATGGATTTTATATTTATTATTCTTTTATAAAAGTTTTAAGCTCTTGCAGAATATTTTCCATCAGAAGTTGTTACTACAACTTTATCACCAGTTTTAATAAACATTGGAACTTTGATTACTAAACCAGTTTCAAGTGTTGCTTCTTTCATTGCATTTGTAGCAGTGTTACCAGCAACAGCAGGATCGCTTTGTGTAACAGTTAATACTAGTTTTTCTGGTAAATTGATTCCGATAATTTCTTCACCATAGAAAACAATTTCAATTTCCATACTTTCTACTAAGAAATTCTTTTCCCATTCTAATCTTTCAGTAGGAATTTCAATTTGTTCCCATGTTTCTAAATCCATAAAGCAATATGAATCACCCATGCTGTATGAGTATTGCATTTTTTTCTTTTCGATTATTGCTTGTTCTAGTTTTTCTCCTGCACTAAAATTATATTCAATTGTTGAACCTGTACGGCAGTCTTTTAATTTTGTTCTTACAAAGGCAGAACCTTTACCTGGTTTAACATGTTGGAATTCAAGTATTTGGTAAATATGATCTTTATATAAAATTGTAAGTCCTGTTTTAAAATCAGCTGTTGAAATCATTATTATTTCCTCCTAAAATATTGTCTTTTATGATTATAGCATATTTTATTATTTTTTACAAATTAATTGAATTATTTTCTTTTTTGAATTATAATATTATTAAGATTTTTATACATAGGTGATTTATGAAAAATTATAATTTAATTATTTTACAAAATCAGGGGTTTTGTTTTGGTGTTCGTAATGCAATTGATGAAGTAATTTCAAAAGTTGATACTTTACCTAAACCTATTTATTTACTTGGAGATTTAGTTCATAATCGATATGTAACTGAAAAACTAGTTAACTTAGGCATTAATGTATTAAATGAAGGCACTCGCCTTGAAATGTTAGATAATATTGATAATGGATCTGTAATTATTAGTGCTCATGGTGTATCTAATGAAGTATATGCAAAAATTAAAGAGAAAAATTTATCTTTTCTAGATACAACTTGTCCATTTGTAAAAAAAGCTAATTGCATTATTAATGATTATTTAAATTTTGGATATGATGTTGTCTATATTGGGAAAAAAAATCACCCCGAAGCAGAAGCAGTTCAAAATTTGAAATCAGTTCATATTGTTGAAACTAGTGATGATATTATGAAATTAAATATCACTAATGAAAAAATTGCGGCGGTAAATCAAACAACGATTTCAACTTTTCATATTAAAAAATTGCATCTTCTTTTAATCAGTAAATATCATCATATTGTAATCGCAAATTCTGTATGCAATGTGACTGCTAGCAGACAGTTGGAATTAAGCAAAGCAATTGCATCACTTGGAGGAGATCCTGGTTTAGTAATTGTAATTGGTGATAAAAAAAGCAATAATACAACAAGCCTAGCAAAACGTGCTAGTATTTATGATAATATTTCTGTATTAAAAGTTGAAAATGTCAATGATATTATTATCAACCTTTTTAGTATTAAAGATTTTTCAAATATTATTATTGCCTCAGGAACTTCAACTCCACAAGCAATTATTGATGAGATTATTTTGAAATTGAAAGAATGTTTGAATATTTAATGGTTTTATTCTATCGTGAATATTAAAAAATAACCTAAATGATTGAGATATAATATACAAAAAGAAAACGATTAAAACTCGTTTTCTTGTTTTTTTTATAATTAGTTATTTCCAACTTTTATAGAAATTATATTCTATTTTGCAAACATTATTCGTTCACTTTTAAATAATTTTGTTACTAAAGCTAAAATTAAAATAAAATAAACGAATGTTGATAAGATAATTGCTATAAACTGTGTTCCTAATAACTCACCAATTAAAATTCCCTTGATTGCTATAGTTACATTATAGATTGGAATAATATATGGAATAATACTAGTTGGAATGCTTGTGCTAAACATTGGCAAAACTGATATAATCATTGAAACAATATAAAGAGGCGTAACATACATTGTTGCTTCTTTAATATTGCTCGCAAGGGTTGATGCGACTAAGAATAAAGATAT
>CAYVQA010000053.1:6143-9375 GCA_964453965.1 uncultured Staphylococcaceae bacterium | reverse complement strand
TTCAAGAACTTTTTGAAAAATACAAAGTGTTTGAATATCTGGATACTTTTTACGAAGTATTACATACTACGGGACATAGATATCTTATCAATGATATTGACTTGTATATTGAAGCGCGCACAAAAGTATAAACAAAAAACATCATAATATTGCAGTATATATGATCAAAAGACAGCATACTGACGCCAGTTTGAAATGAGAAACACAGAGGACTTATATGACAAAATCAAGTCCTCTTTTTATATTGTAAAGAAGTATTTGTAATTTATCTTTTTAGAATCAATGGAAATGCGTATAACATAAGTCGGAATACTGAATACTAAGAGCCAACGATTTAGCGACAAATTATTAAATTAAAAGATACCTTTTTCATATCATTTGACATTTCATGTAAATAGTGGTATAATTAATAAGCTATATAAATACGATAAAAGCAGCATTCTTATGTCTTTTAACGCTAGATTATCACAATATTGGATGCAAGTAATCTCGCTGCTTAGATGAAAACACTTAGATAATCTAATTGGAAGATGAAAAGAATTTTTTATCGAAATATTTAGGAGGTAAAAAAATATGGCACGTTATACTGGATCATCTTGGAAACAATCAAGAAGATTAAAATTTTCTGTTTTAGAAAATGGTAAAGAATTACAAAAAAGAAATTATGCACCTGGACAACATGGACAACGTCGTGCAAAATTATCTGAATATGGAATTCAATTACAAGAAAAACAAAAAGTTCGTTTTACATATGGTGTAAACGAAAAACAATTCCACAATTTATTTGTTAAAGCAGGTAAATTAGAAGGAAAACATGGTGAAAATTTCTTATTCTTATTAGAATCTAGAATTGACAATTTAGTTTATAGAATGGGATTTGCGTCTACTCGTCGTCAAGCAAGACAATTAGTTAACCATGGTCACATTACATTAGATGGTAAAAAAGTAGATATTCCATCACTACTTGTTAAACCTGGTCAAGTTATTTCAGTTAAAGAAGGTTCAAGAAATTTAACAATCGTTACAGAAAGTTTAGAAGTAATGAAAGGAAGCCGTTTAGGTTTTGTTTCATTCGACGATAACAAAATGGAAGGAACATTTGTTCGTTATCCTGAAAGACATGAAATAATGCCAGAAATCAAAGAAAATCTTATCGTTGAATTCTATAACCGTTAGGATTATCTAATCATTAAAAAAGCAGTAATAAAAATCGGTTTAGACAAAATAATTTGTTTAAGCCGATTTTTTTAAAAAATTAAGGAGAAAAAGAAATGTTTGGAAAACTAATTAATTATCAAGAAAAAAATCATTCAATAAAACTTTTTTATGAAAAAAATATATGTGAAATTCAATTTATTACAAATGATATAATTAGATTTTTAACAATTTTGGAAAAAAAAGAAAAATCATTTGCAATTGAAAATCTAAAATATAAAACAGTAAAATACACAATAGAAAAAAAAGAAAATCATTTAGAGGTATTAACCCAAAATTTAAAACTAAATATTTATGATGAATTTAAAATTGACATTTATAGTAATGATGGAACTTTAATTTGTGAAGATTATAAAGGTACACGTAATCCATTTGTTCGACACGCTTTAGAAATTGATGAATCAGTCGAAGATTCAAAAAAAGCGAGCGCAGTCTCACTTGATGAAGGACATAATACCACAAAAGAAATTAATCATCACAAAATAGAAATTCTAAAAAAACATCATAGTGGTGACCACTATTATGGACTTGGTGAAAAAACAGGCTTTTTAGATAAAAAAGGATATGAATATGAAATGTGGAATACCGATGATCCAAGTGCTCATTTAGAGTATTTTAAAACATTATATAAGTCAATTCCTTTTTATTTAGTTTTAAATGAAAAATATTCATATGGAATATTTTATGATAACACTTATCGAACATTTTTCGATATGGGAAAAGAAAATGCGGAATATATATATTTTGGTGCTGATAATGGCAATATCGATTATTATTTTATAAGTGGAAAAACGCTAAAAAATGTTGTAACAAATTATTCATATTTAACAGGAACTACACCTCTTCCCAAATTAAAAACATTAGGTGCTCATCAATCAAGATGGTCATATGGTTCTAGTAAAAGAGTTGAACAAATTATTAATGGCTACATTAAAAATGATATTCCACTTGATTTTATTCACCTTGATATTGATTATATGCAAGACTACAAGGTTTTCACAGTTAATAATGAACGTTTCCCTAATTTTGAAGAAAAAATTAAACAATGGCAAAATCAAGGAATTGGCTTAATCACAATAATTGACCCAGGAGTAAAAGTAGAAGATAACTATTTTATGTATGAAGAAGGAAAGAAAAATAATCTTTTCTTAACAAGAAATGGGCAAATTTATGAAAACAGAGTATGGCCTGGTAAATCAGTATACCCAGATTTTTCAAAAGAACAAACAAGAACGTGGTGGGCTAATGCAACAAAAATTTTAACTAACAAAGGCGTTCAAGGTATATGGAATGATATGAATGAACCAGCTTCATTTGATGGACCACTTGAAGATGACGTTATGTTTGAAAATGATGGAAAACCTGCAACACATTTGAAAATGCATAATGTTTATGCAAACCTAATGGCTAAAGCAACATATAAAGGTATTAAAGAAAATACTTTAGAACGACCATTTATCATTACAAGAGCAGCTTATTCTGGTTCACAAAAATATACAACATATTGGACTGGTGATAATCAAAGTTTATGGATTCATTTACAAATGGCAATACCAATGCTTTGTAATATGGGACTATCAGGATTAAGCTTTGTTGGAACTGATATTGGTGGTTTTGGTGGCGATGTAACTAAAGAACTTTTATGTAGATGGGCAGAAGTAGGCGCATATTTCCCACTTTGTAGAAATCATTCTTCAATGATGACACGTGATCAAGAACCATTTGCGTTTGATGAACAAACAATAAATATATATAAAAATGCAATTAAACAACGCTACCAATTAATTCCATATTATTATGATTTATTTTATCAAGGAGAAAAAACAGGTTTACCTGTAATTAGACCACTAGTATTAAATTATCAAAATGACGCAGAAACATATAATCAAAATGATCAATTTATGATAGGTGATAATATCTTAGTTAGTCCTGTTTTAGAAAGTGGCAAAAATAAAAAGATGGTATATTTACCTACAGGAAAATGGTATGCACTAAATACTAACAAAATTTACAAAGA
>CAYVQA010000053.1:0-6043 GCA_964453965.1 uncultured Staphylococcaceae bacterium | reverse complement strand
TATCAAAAATACCAAACAATTACTTATCGAATATATAAAAACATTAAAGATATCACAATTGATGGAATTAAAAAAGATATATCGATTCATGAAAATTATATCCAAGTTACCACTGACGGTAATAGTCATATAATTAAGTTTTAAAGGTAAAAATAATGTTTAAAATATTAATCGTTGAAGATGATCATGAACTAAATAATCTTTTTAAAAAAGTATTAGAAAAAAATGGGTATTATCCAATTTCTGCTTTTAATGGAAAGATGGCACTAGAAATATTAGAAAAAGAATATATTGATTTAATAATATCAGATATTATGATGCCAATAATGGATGGATATGAACTAGTTTCACTATTAAGAGAATCAGGTTATACAATGCCAATTTTAATGATCACTGCAAAATTAGCTTTTGATGATATGCGGCAGGGATTTTTAGCTGGAACTGACGATTATATGATCAAGCCTGTAAATGTAAATGAAATGGTCTTAAGAGTCGGAGCATTACTCCGTAGAGCAAAAATGATTAGCGAACGCAAACAAATAATCGGTTCAACCATTTTAGATTATGATGCAATGAGTGTAAAAACACCTGATGAAGAAATTATTTTACCACAAAAAGAATTTTTACTTTTATATAAAATGGCTTCATTTTCAAATAAAATTTTTACACGCCAACAATTAATGGATGATATTTGGGGTTATGATACCGATACTGAACCACATACAGTTGATGTTCATATCAATCGCCTTCGCGACCGTTTTCGAAACAATGATGATTTTAAAATTGTAACAATAAGAGGCGTTGGCTATAAGGTAGTAAAAAATGACAAATAAAAAAAATAAAAAATTAAAAAAACTATTTAATATAAATCTTTACTTTATTCTTTTTATATTAACTGTTTTTACAGCAGGAACATTATTAATGGCAGGTATCTTAATCATCCTTGAAAAAATTAGACATGTACCAGTAACCGTCCCTAACTACTTAACAATTATAATTTTAAGTATCATCTTAGGTGCATCAGTTACACTATTTACAACTAATATCATCTTAAATCCTGTAAAAAAATTAAGTATTGCGATGACGAAAGTATCTGAAGGAAATTTTAAAGTAAGAGCAGAAACAAAAAGCAAAATTGAAGAAATAAAAAATTTATATGATAGTTTCAATTTAATGGTAAAAGAATTAGAATCAACAGAAATTTTACAAACTGATTTTGTTTCAAATGTATCACATGAATTTAAAACGCCAATTAATGCGATAGAAGGATATATTACTTTGCTTGATGATGAAAACTTAACAACTGAACAAAAAGAATATCTCGATAAAATAGCCTATAATACGAATAGGTTAACGGAATTAATTAAAGGAATTCTATTGTTATCAAAAATTGAAAATCAAGCAATTGAAACAAAAAAAGAAAGATTTAGATTAGATGAACAAATAAGGCAAGCCATTGTTTCATTAGAGATTAAATGGTCGAAAAAAAACATTGATTTTGATATTGATATGGATTTAATATCTTATAGTAGTAATGCAAGTATATTAATGCATGTTTGGCTAAATTTAATTGATAATGCAATAAAATTTAGTCCAGAAAACGAAATTATTAAAATATCATTAAAAGAGGTAAATCATGAAATAATTTTTGAAATAGCCGATCGAGGTTTAGGGGTTTCTGAAAATGATAAAATTCATCTTTTTGATAAATTTTATCAAGGCGATTCTTCGCATCATTTAGAAGGGAATGGCTTAGGACTTGCGCTAGCAAAAAAAATTATTAATCTAAATGGTGGCCAAATTAATGTAAAAAATAATGAAACAAAAGGATGTACATTTTCTGTAACTTTGCCAAATTAACAACAAACAAACCTTAGGAAAATAATAAGTAGTTTTCTTAAGGTTTTTAAAATAAAAATGCAACAAACTTTAAAAAATAAAAAAAATAGCTATAATATGATGATATAGTTTAGGAGAAATATATGCAGGCATTATTTAGCAAATTTAAAAATAAAAAATATGAAACAGATATGACAACAGGTAATATCTTTTTAAAAATATTATGGTTTTGCATACCATTAACATTAACAGGAATATTACAACTTTTATATAATGCGGCGGACCTAATAGTTGTTGCTAATTTTAGCGATGAAAAAGCCGCAATGGGAGCTGTTGGTTCAACTTCATCATTAATAAATTTAGTAATTAATTTATTTATGGGATTATCTGTTGGTGCAAACGTCATATGCGCAAAACGTTTTGCAAAAAAAGATGAAGAAGGTTTATCAAGAGCTGTTCATACATCGGTTACTATAAGCTTTATTTGTGGTGTTGCCCTTGGCATAATTGGTGTAATATTTGCAGAGTTTTTTCTAAAATTAATGAGTAATCCTTTGCATTTAGCTGTTGTATATTTACGAATATATTTTTGTGGAATGCCATTTAACTTATTATACAATTTTTGTGCAAGTATTTTAAGAGGTGTTGGAGACACAAAAAGACCATTATATTATTTAATTTTTTCAGGTTTAATAAATGTAATCTTAAATTTATTTTTTGTAATTGTTTTTAAAATGGATGTTGATGGGGTTGCACTTGCGACGATTATTTCACAATTTGTATCATGTCTTTTGATAATGCAATGTTTAATAAAAACTAAAGAAGCATATAAATTTTCATTTAAAAAAATACATATTTACAAAGAAGAATTACTAGAAATTATAAAAATTGGTTTACCGGCTGGGATTCAAGGTTCAATCTTTTCTATTTCCAATGTTATTATTCAATCAAGCGTTAATAAATTTGGCAAAATAATAATGAATGGAAATGCGGCGGCACAAAGTTTAGAAGGATTTGTATATACAACAATGAATTCTGTTTATCATGCCGCACTTGCGTTTACTGGCCAAAATGTTGGTGTAAAAAAATATAAAAATATCAAAAAAATTAGAAATTATAGTTTAATTATTGTTACATTATTTGGAGTAATACTAGGAGGAATATTTTATTTATTGGGAAGTCCTCTTACAATGATTTATACAAAAAATCAAGCTGAAATTAATGTTTCATTACTTCGCTTAAATTATCTTTGCCTACCATATTTCTTATGTGGAATAATGGATGTTATGGTAGGACTTCTTAGAGGAATTGGCTATTCAATTGTACCGATGATTGTATCAATCATTGGTGTGTGTGGCTTTAGAATTGGTTGGATATATATAATATTTTATAAAATGACTGATTTTACAAATTATCAAGATTTAAAATATTTATATATATCATATCCAATATCATGGATTATAACTTTCATAGTACATTTTGGCTGTTTCCAAGTATTGTATCATAAAATATTAAAGAAAAAGCCAACAGAATTAATAACGATTCAGGAGTAAAATATGGCAAAAAAGAAAACAAAACAACTAAAAAAACAATCAAACAAAACGTTATTTTTAATAACCTTAATACTTTTAATTATTAATGGTGTTTTATTTACATTATGGATTAAAGGCATAAGTTATGCTGATCTTAAAAATAGTTTTTTAGATGTCAAGGAAGGAGAAATTTCTGGTAACACATTAATAATTGATGGTGAAACCCCAGAAACACTCGATGCATATTATTTAGATATTGTTAATATTGGTGATAGCAATTTAATTAAAGTAGGTAATTTTGATATTTTAATTGATGCTGGTGAAAAAAGAGATGGCACTGATGCAGTAGTTCCTGTTTTGGAAGAATTAGTTACAGACAAAGTAATTGATTTAACAATCGTAACTCATTCTGATTCAGATCATAATGGTGGTTTTTCAGGACTTAAAAAAGATGGAAACTATACTGGAGTTTATTATTCAGACTTTTCTTTCACATATATAACTGATTACGGATATAAAGAAAAATATGAAGAAACCGATTATGAAACTGCAAGAAATAATGCAATTTCTAAAAGTAATACTAAATATCAATCAATAGTTGATGCATTTTTAGGTAAAGAAAACACATATACAAAAATAAAAATAGGTGATAATTTTGAATTAGAATTTTTAAATACTCACTACTATGATATATATGGTGCGGATGTAAATGACAGATCAATAACATTCATAATCACTTATTTCGGTAAAACATTTTTCTTTGGAGGAGATATTAATAAAGAACAAGAAGCGCTTTTAGTAGAAGATAATGTCTTGCCACATATCAATTACTATAAAGCAAGTCACCATGGTTCAATTACATCCAATAGTAAAAAACTTTTAGATCAAATTAATCCTGACTATATCTTTTTAAATACGGAAATTGGCAATAAACATAATATACCAAATATTGCGTCGTTAAATATCATCAGCAATTATGCAAATGGAAATATATATTTAACAGGATTAAATGGAACAATTAATGTTCATTTATACAAAGGAAAAGAAACACTTAATTTTAAAAATAACAATAAAAAATTCATTTTAACAGATGAATATAAAAATATTTTAAATGGAACCTTACATAATTAAAAAAAGGAGTATGTACAAAAATGTGCATACTCTTATTGTTTTATTGCTTTCTTTTTCCTATATAATTTAAATAAATAAAATATTACAATAATAACGCTTGAAAAACAAAAACCACAAAAATCGATTAATACATCACTAAATAGACCATAACGTCCAGGAACAAACAATTGAATAATTTCTGTTATCACCGCAAGCATAAACCCTTGTAAAAAACAAAGGAATATTGCAAGTATTTTATTCTTAATTTTAAAACAACACAAAAATACAAAACAAGAAAAAATTCCAAACACTAAAAAAGCTCCAAAATGGCCAATGCCTTTTCTAATACTATAGAAAAACGAATTTAAATCGCTAATTGTATTTTGTGCATCAACAACTAAATTAAATTCAAAAACTCTTTTTTCACTTATATTATCATCGATAGTTAATTTAATAATTGCTTTACCTGCTTTATGAGGAATTAATGTTCCATCAAGTCCTACCGAAACAACTTTAGAATTCGAAGATTCATATGTGACTTTTTTAAAACTTGAATTATCAGAAAAATTTAAAATAATATTTCCCGAGTGACCATTTAAAATATGATAAATGCCATTATTAATCGTTACATTACTACCATTAATAGTAAAAGGATTTTTTTCATCAAGTTCAATAATATTAGAAATATTAACATCAATTGTTTTTGATAAAGATGAAACAGAATCACTGATGATAATTTTTGTGCTACCTGCTTTCTTCAAAGAAACATTTCCATAATTATTAACAACAAGAATTGATTCATCAAGTGACCGATAATTTATATCATAATAAATATCACTTGTAATTATTTTTATGAAAAAAGAATAATTTACAAAATTCATATTTACATTTAAACAGTTATTAATCACTTCAATAGGTAAATTAGTAGTAGAATCGAAAATATTGAATTCTAATTTAGATAATTTTTCTTTTTTAATTTCAACGTTTAAAATAATTTCTAAATCATTAATTAACTTATTGTCATATATAGGAATAATTCTTATTTTTGCATTACCTTCTAAATTATAACTAGTAAAAGTGTAACATGATTCATCATTATCAAGTAATCCTAAATTTTTATTATCAAGAATAATAGTATAATTGCTATAGTTATTTAAGATTTTAAATTTAACATAACTATTAGTATTCAAAATAATTGTTTCATCATTTAAATCTTCAATTTGTATTTCATCAATAAAAATAATTTTGATATTCTTAGTGATTCCACTTGCCAAATGAATAACGGAAAACACATATTCACCTGGTGTAGATATATTAATTTGTTTTAATTCTTCGTTATTACAAAGGAAGGATAATTCATTATTATTTGGAAAGCATTCTAAACCGAATTCATCAAAATATTTAATTTTAATTAAATCAAGTAAATCATAAGATTTATTAGTATATAAATATTTTTTATTTAAATTAACATTAATATCTTTTGTTTTATCATCAAATGAAATACCGCTTGGTGGTAAATAAGCAGAAACATTAACTTTAACAATTTTTGTACAACTATTATT
>CAYVQA010000052.1:0-9744 GCA_964453965.1 uncultured Staphylococcaceae bacterium | reverse complement strand
TTTCTAGGTTGGATTCCCACCAACTACATTATATACACCGTACTGGCGCACCCTATTTTACCTATTATACCATATTTTTAATTAAAAAAAATAAATAATACATAACATTTATTTTGTTTTTACATTTTGATTTAGATTTTATTATAAAAATAAATTTATGTTTTAAAAATATTTCTTTTTTAAATATTTAAATTATATGATTATAATTATGAATTTTAAGCAAGTTTAAAGTTTCATTTTTTATTTAAAGTATCATATTCTCAGTTTAAAGTATCATTTTTTAATTTAAAATATCAAAACTGTTGATTTTTGATACTTTAAATGATATAATAAATCGAGGTGAAAATATGTTACCAAAAAAAGAAACTGAAAAAATAGAATTTAAAAAATCAATAAGTGAATTAAAAGAAAGTGTAATTTCCATTACATCAATGCTAAACAAAAGCAACTGTGGTGTTGTATACTTTGGAATAAAAAATGATGGTACAATAGTTGGACAAGAAATAGGCGAATATACAACAACTAAAATAGTTAATGAAATTAAAAATCATATAAAACCAATAATCCATCCTAAAATTGAAGTAATTAGTTATAATGATAAAAAAGTAATTATGGTAGAAGTATCTGGAAAAGAAACTCCATATAGTGCATACGGAAGATATTATATTAGATGCGATGATCAAGATTCATTAATGACTAATAATGAATTAGAAAAGTTTTTTTTAGACAAAAATTTTTCGTATTCAGAATGGGAAAATGAAATAACAAAATACTCAATAAATGATATAGATGAAAATTTATTAATTGAATATATTGATAAAGCTAACGAAGTAAATAGAATGAATTATAGATATAAAGATATCGAAGACGCATTGATTAAACTTGACTTATTAGTTAATGGGCATTTAAATAATGCTGGAGTATATCTATTTTCAAATAAAAAAATTTTAATGCTTAAATTAGCTATTTTCGCTACGGATAGTAGATTAACATTTATTGATAATAAACAATTTTTTGGTAATATATTTGAGTGTATCAATGAAGGAATTAAATATATATCAAATAATATTTATTATCACGCGGAAATAATAGGTACAACAAGAGTTGAAACTCCTGAAATTCCAATAGAAGCGATCAGAGAAATTGTTGTTAATAGTTTTGTTCATATGAAAGTAATTCCTGGCGATTATAATGAAATCATTATTACACCTACAAGAGTTAGAATTTATAATCCGGGAACAATTGTAATGGGAAAAAGCCCTAAAGACTTTGCAGAAGGTAAAATAGGTTCAAAAATTAGAAATCCCCTTATTGCTCTTACATTATATAAAAATAAAACTATTGAAGCATTTGGAACAGGATTTAAGCGAGTTTTTGAACTTTGCGATAAAAATAATATTAAATACGATTATGGAACAGATGGATTTGGGTTTTACTTTGAATTTTATCGAAATAAAGTATCATTTTATACTTTAAACGATTCATCAAATGAATCTTTTAATTATTCTTTTAATGATTCTTTAGATTATTCTTTAACTGAACTAGAAAATAAAATTATTGAATATTTAAAACAAAATTATTCAATTAATTCAGTTAAAGATATATCTACTTACTTAAATAAATCCGAAGCGACTCTTAAACGATCACTTGCAAAATTAATAGAGAAAAATATTATAATGAGAGTTGGTTCTAAAAAAACTGGCTATTGGAAATTGAAAAATTAAGTTATTATCAATTTAATTTACAAAAATGAAATTTATTATTATGTGACTATAAGTTAACGACATTGTTAACAACTGATACTAATTACAATAAATGAATTTTTTGTAATTATTCATATCATAAAGTATTAAACTGCAACTTGAATTATGAATTAAACTAGTTTCAAACAAATTTAAAGTTTTGATAAATTAATAAAAAATCACCACTACCATATATGGAAGCGGTGATTTTTATTGTTGCATTATTTTTTTCATTTTAATTAGTTTTTTAGATAACATTTCATACAATCACACAATAAAATTTGTAGAACTAAAATGTTCTTTTCGTGTTAACATTTTAACATTTTGTTAGCAACAAAGCAACATTAATACAAATTTAAATATAAATTATTAATCTTTTAAAAAATTAATAATAATATAATTATGATTGTTAAAACAGAAACGATTGATATTGATGTAATAATAATCGTCTTTTTTTCTTTTTGAATTTGTTCAATTTTTCTTAATAATTGTTTGTTTTCTTGTTCGATTTTTTTTGTATGGTCGATAGTAAGTAAATTATCAATTTTTTTTGTTAAGATTGCTAATAATCTTCCATATTCATTATTTCTTTTGATACTTTTATAATAATCATTATGTGTCAATATGGTAAGTTGATCTAGTAAATGTTTTACTTTAGAATCTTTTTTATTTGTTTGATTGATTTCATTTAAAAGAATTTCGTATTCTTTTTTAAATGTTTGAAGTTTTAATTTATTTTCTTCTTCAACTAAAGTTGCAATTTTTTTTCTAATTGGTTCGACAAGATTATTATAATATGATGTGTCTTTTACTCTTAAAGTATCAAAGTGAGTATTTTCAACTACTTTTTCAATGAATGTTTTTTCAATAAATTCTGATTTGTTATCGATTGGTGTTGCTTTTTCTAAGTCAATTAAGATTTGATTGATTGTCGCAACTAATTCATTTTTTGCGTCTTCAGAAGCATTTTGTTCAATTTTTTCAACAATATATTCAGTTGCTTTGACCTGAATATTTGTTTCGAAATCTTTTATTACTTCAAAAACAGATTGTTTTTTTACTTGATAACCTTTTTTTATGTCAACCATAATATCTTCATATAATTTATTAGTATTATTTAAAAGTTCTTTGAATGTTTCTAATGATGCTTTTTTTAAAGTTAATTCTCTTTTTATTTTTGTATATGAAGTTAAAAAATCATCGATTATTTGATTAAAAGAACCATATTTTTTGTTTAGTTCAATTTGTTCTTTTAACTCTTCTTGTTTTTTGATGATTTGTTTAGTTAAAAGATTTAATCTTTGCGAGAAACTTCTATCATTATAAGCATTTGCATCTTTGATGGCTTCAGAATCTGATAAAATTGTTAGAAGTTGATTAAAGTTTGGTTTTTCCTTGTCAACTTCTATTTTTAACATTGCTCTTACTTTATTGATTTCTTTAATTCCTTCATTAATTATATTTTGTTTTGTTTCTTCTTCTTGTTCTCTTTGTTTTTTGGTATACAATAAAATTGGTGCTTTGTAATCGTTATAAAATTCAGATCCTTCCTCAATATTATACCAATATGATGGGGTTACAATTGTTCCGCCTATTTTTGCTTCCACAAGAAGTCCTGATAATTCAATTGAAGCATTCATTGCTTCTTCTTTTGTTTTTCCACAATATTTTCCTGTACAAATACCATTTCTTATAATACTTTGACAAAATGGGCATTTTTCCCATTCTGGTTCAATAATTGGTGTATCAAAAAAAGCAAGCCATGTGTTTATCGCAAAATAGATTTTTGTAATATTATTTTTATGGTATTGATATTTTGCTTGGGAAAGAAAATAAGTTATTCGCATTCTTGGATATTTTCTTGCCTCAAAATTTGCAAAACACTGAATTCCTAATTCACAGTCATATAAATCTGAAAAAATATCTTTTAATTGATTATCAAAGTAAAAAATATCATTTAGTAAAGCATTGAATGCTTCACGATCAGTAAGGGTAAAAAATTCATCGTTTGCATCTTTAATTTGTTTGTATGATGCGATTGTTTGATTATTTAAATCAAAGTCAATTGATTCTTTAAAAATTTTAGCAATTTCAGTTGGTGTTGTCTTATTCATATCATCACCCTATAATAAATCATTTAATCTTTCGATAAAATTATCGCGATCATCGATGCCATTTTTGAAGATTAAGTCTTCATTTGATGCATGTCGCTCAGTTGTATTATGGATATTTCCTAACGAAATTGCCATTTTTATAATTTCATTTTTATTATCTAATGATAATAATTTTTTCTTATAATTGTCTGTTGCTTCACCATCAGAAATTAAAATCAAAATTGTTTCTTTTTTGTTGATATTTTGTTGGTTAATAATATCTTCTACAAGTTCATATGCTTTACCAAGGCTTGATCTACCACAAAATGAACTATCTTGAATATCATAAAAGAATAAGAATTTTTTTGAATCCCAATGCATTTTTGCGTCATTTGCATAAATTATTACTTTGATATTTTCGATATTTTTTTCTTTAAGTTCATCAATTGTATCCCTTAATAAATCATTGATTTGGCCAATTTTGATAGGATCGTCGCCGATAATGCTGCCGGAACAATCAACCATAAAAATTATTGTTTTCATTTTATCCCCTTCTTTCTTATTGGGATTTTATTCTTTTGATTTGAAATTATCTAAATTAATTGTCGCAAAAGCAATTGATATATCGTCTTTCATTGCACTTTTCTTTGACAATTCATTTAATTGATTTCCAATTGGCTCTAATGATTTGTCTAGTCCTTCATCTGCATAATAATTTAAATAATTGTTGATTTTTTTTATTAAATTTTCATCAGTTGCAAAGGCTTCTGATAAACCATCTGAACATAACGCAAAAGCCAATTTTTCATTTTCTTTGATTTGCGAACAATTTGTAAATATTTTGTTATAAGCATTTTTATTACATAATGAATCAGTTAAACTATGAGGAGCATCATTATAGATTATTTTTTCTTTGAAATTTACAACTGATCCATTGAAATTTGAATCTATTTTAATGATTGCGCCATCACCAATCATGATGTTTAAATAATAATCTTTGCAAATTAGAGTTGCAAGTAATGTTGTTCCATAAGGAATTGAAACATTATAATCTTTTTGTTTATTAAATGTATTTGATGCTTTTGCTAATTCTTGTTCTGTAAATGGATGTTCTTTGGTATATTGATCAATTCTTGTTTGCCAAAGCGAAATAATAGCAATTTTTAAGCGTTCTAATTTTGTATTTAAAAACCTTTTTAATGTGTCCCAATTAGGATTTTGTTCATAGAATTCGCTTAATATTTCTTTTGTAACATTCGCTGCAAGCATTGATCCAATTTCACTTCGGAAATGTTTATTAGCCCCATGACCATCACATACAACTGCAATTGATACATCAGATGTTAAGATAGCTAAAGAATAATCTTGAAGAGGCAATCCATTTGCAATATGTGATGTGCCTCTAACGGAAATGGCTAAACCATTTTGTAAATTTGTCACTTTTTTCTCCTTGTCAAATTTCGATTTTAGAATAAATCGTCATCATCTAAACTTAAGCTATTTTGTACTTGATTGATGGCATCTTGTTGAACTTGATTGATGGCATCTTCATCTGTTAGTGCTACATTATTATCATCTGTTGTAACTTTTGAACCACTTTCACTTTGACATTTACTTGCGGTTACAACAACTGTTTTGATAATTGATGCTAGATCGTTTTTGATTGTTGTTGTGTCTATTACAGCTTCCATATTGCCAGTAAATTCAGCTAAGATATTTTTGTTTGCGCCTTCTACCGCAACTGCAAATTTTAAAGCTGCTTTAAACCAACCACGTTTTTTCAAATTTGCAAGTTCTTTTTTATAATCATCTGTTGGTTCGCCATCAGATATTAAAATAATAACAGGTGCTACTCCACCACGTCCATTCATCCATCCGCCTTTTTCTTCAACAGTTAGTTTTTCAGCTAATAATTTGAATGCGGCCCCCATATCTGTTAAGCCATTTGCTTTCATATCTATCCAACGGAAGCTTTCAACTTCTGCAGGCGCATTATTTGTAAGTGAAAACCATCTCGCACCTGATGAAAATTCCATTGGCGCAATAAGTAATCTTGTATCGATTAAACTATCATTTATATCTATTAATTCTACTTGAACATCTTGCATTGCGTCATTAACGCTCGCAATTCTTTCACCTGACATTGAGCCAGATACATCAATCATCGGAATTACGATAATCTCAGTTTGTGCTAATCCTTCTAATTGTTCTAATTTTGCCATTTTATTTTACCTCCAATTTTTATTTTTTAATGACGTGAATAAATTATTTCTCCGCTATAAATGTAATCAAATTCGATATGAACGCCATTTAAAGCTGGAACAACTTCATTTGTTTTGATTAAACGATCTTTTGCGCCTTGTTGTGAACATTTCCAATCATATGGTAAATTGTTTTCAAGGCCAAAAACATCTGCAACTTTTTTACTTCTTTTAACTGTAAAAGCTGTTTCATTTGATTTTTCATTGGTAACTGAACTTTTTGCAATTTGTTTTCCTTCTTCTAAAACGATTGTTCGTTCAATTTTTCCATTCTTTTTTATTATTAAAATCGGTAATTCTACTTTAACTTTCTTTTTGCAATGTGGGCATTTTGTTTCTTTTAGTTGATTTTTTTCAATTTCAATTGCAAAGGTTAAGTGACAGATTGGGCAACTAACCATTGTATCTTTCCATTTTTGTAAAGCTTGTCGCCATTCTTTTTCGCTTGTTCTTGCTTGTCTTTCAATTTCAAGTTGATCTTTTGTTTTTGTTGGTGATGGCATTCCTGAAAGAAATGTTTTAATGAAAAGTTTTTGAATGAAATTTGGTAAAAGCGGCCAAGCTTTAATTGCATTAGTATCGACTTGTGAATCTGGCTTATTACTATTATCATACGGATTGAAAATGAATACCGGTTCTGTTCCATAAATCTTTTCTTGTAGTTTTGGTGTAAGTGGACCAGATAATCTTTTTATTCCATCATATGGATGTGCATGAAGTAAGATCATAAACATTAAAACTGCTAAGCTAAAGCGGTCTGAGTGTTTATCTGGTTTAAACATTCCGATTGCGACTTCAGGTGCCATATATTTAAATTTACCTTTGATATAATGACCATGATTATCCATTGGAATATTAATTCCCGATGGCGCAACATTATCATTGTCACAAATTAAAACTTTACCTTTGTTTACATCAAATCTAACTCCACCATCGTTTAAATCTTGATAACTATAACCATTTGCATGTAAAACCTCAAATGCATCGACTAAATCAATTAATGCTTCTAGCTGCATATTTTTGGAAGGAAAATTTACTTTTCCTTTCACAATATCACTAAAAGAAGAATATTTTTGTGAATCATAACATTCCATAATATAGCCATATCTGTTTTGATTTTTTCCAAGTGGTTTCGTTAAAGCTATTGGCCATAAGAATGATGTATCTGGAGAGCCTTTAATGATATTTTTGCGTAAATTATCAATAAAGGCTGTTGACATTTCGTTTGCATATATTTTTAATGCTAGTGTTTTACCATCTTTTTTTACTTTATAAACAGCTCCCTGTCCACCTTGACCAAGCAAAGATCCACCATTTTTTATTCTTTTTTTAGGGTCTCCTTGAAGAAGAATTGGGCTGTTATCTTCTAATAATATTATATTATTCATTTAGTTTTCTCCCTATAACGCTATTTCTAATTTGATTAATCCTATATCATCGATTAAATCATTAATAGTTACTACAACACCTGAAAATAAAGGAATTATATCGTCTTTTTGATAACTTTTTTCTTCATTATTATAAATTGCTTTTATTTCTTGATTAGTTAATATTTTTAAGCCTAAAAGATTGGTTATTTTTTTTGATTTAATAACTTTAAATAAATTGATAATTGTTTCTTTATTTTGACTTGGAATTGAAATTATTTTTTCAGGATATAGATTAATAATTATATTATTGTCATTTTTAGAGTTTTTAAATGTTAAATGCGCATTTACATTTAAGAATTTACAAGAATCATTATTAATTTTACAATTTTCACAATTATTAATTAAAGCATTATTACATTTATAACAATTAATTGTATCATATGAAACTTTATTATCTGATATAATTAAAGGGGTTTGTTCATTTATCATTATAACTTCTAATGTTTCATTACAAAGTGTTTGCATATTTGAAATTGTAAAATTACCATAATTATTTTGCCAATTTTCATAGAATTCTTGAAATGTTTTAAATTTTTTTGTAAATGTATTAATCCAAAAAGTTTTTTGAACATCTGTTTGTGCATTCCATAGTTCAAATGCTTTTGAATGATAACCATTTATAAAACGATTGGGATTGTTATTTAAATTGAAGTTTTGATCTAAGTCAAAAATGAATTTTGGTCTACTTTGAAAAAAGATTCGATTATATTCATTGTCTGTTAAAGTTTTTTCATAATATTTTTGACCTAAAAAAGGATGATATCCAAAATAAATATAAAATAAAATTGTGCCAATAGTATGAATAGCATACGCATTATTTTGTTTATTAATGCTTATTACTTTTCCATTTGTGCAATTATATTTTTGTTCTGGCTTCATTTTATATGTAAATAAGCGCGGATCGCCAAAAAGAAAATTCGTATATTGGTCTTTAACATCAGAAAAACTAGTTGGAAACTTTAATACATAATGTTCGTATTGATCTTCTTCTATTTCGATTTGTTCTAAATTGATATTATAGATATTCATAAATGGTGTCATATTTCTTGCGATATGGCTATTTTTTATTATTTCATCATTATATTCATACATCAATTCTCTTGCAAGTAAAAATCTCGTAATTAGAGAATTAAAATATGTTTCGTTTATTTTAGTTTTGATAAAATCAACTAATCTTGTTTTCATATTGTCACCTTTATTATGATATTTTTCCATATTTCATTTGATATTTTTTTTCAATTAATTTACCAATTGTTAACGCGATTTCTCTTGGATTTGGATTATTGCAATATTCGGAATATCCTTCCGCAACCATTTCCATTTCATCAACTTTGTTATTTAAAATTGTATATTCTGATAAGTTTTTACCAATTTCATCAATGGTAAATTTCTTTAAAAGTTTTTTAAATTCATAACTTGTATTTATTCCTAAAAGCTGATCTAACATATGACCTAATTCATGTTCAATTACTGATTTGACACTTTTACAATTTTTAGGGTTAAATCCCTGTGATTCATTATTTTCTAAAACCTTTAAAAGATCTTGATGGTTAAAACTTTTGCCATTAATAATAATTCCACAAATTGCATAATTATTACAAGTTAGGAAGAATGCAGCGGCGAGGCCATTGTCATTTTTAAAGAGTTCTTTACAACTTGTGACTATATTTTCTGATTTTTTGGTTAATTCTTTTATTTCTGATTCATCAATCGCATATTGATTATTAATTAGTTCATCTTTATATTTCATAAAGCCATTTAAAGTACCAAAATAATTCATAATCATTCTTAAGGCTGGAAATTTTTTTAAGGTTCTGTAAACTGTTGATAAAGCATGTTTTGCGAGCCAAAGATCAACTTTACCTAAATATATTTTGTCCGCAATATTTAATCTTTCCGAAATCACAGCCAATTCTTCGTTTGTTTTTGCTGTTCTTGCGGCTTGTGCAATTGGTTCTAAACCGGGAGTATAAGTAAAATATTGATTGTTCATTTTTTGGATTCTCCTTTGTTTAACAACTTAAAATTGCCTAGTTAATATAATAATTTTATCACAGAAAATAATATATAGCAATCCATTTGCATAATTTAATTTATTAAGTCTTACATAATTTAAAAAAGCTTTACTTCATTAACTGAAGTAAAACTTTTTATATTTTTAATTAGTCTTATCGATAGATATTTCTTTATTATTTTCCCATGTTCCTTTATAAATTGA
>CAYVQA010000051.1:0-9818 GCA_964453965.1 uncultured Staphylococcaceae bacterium | reverse complement strand
TCCCAGTTTTTAATTAAAATTACATATGATAAAATAGTAATAAAAAGCATTCCTTGATTTAAATAATATGATTTCTTTTCAATAATTACTATTATAAATGTGATTAATAACATTATAATAAAAGTTATGATATTTGTTTTATCAATAAAATTTAAATTTAAGTTTTCTTTTATAATTTCTTTTTCTATTATAAGATATCCAATTGATAATATATAAGAAATTATATATATAACAATACCTTCATTTACTTTTGTAATATATTTTTCTGGAGTATCAAAATAGTAATATATAGCAATCATAGCTATTATGCTATTAATTATGGAAATGATAATTAAAATAGTTTTTATTCTTTTTGATGGAATTGGTAGATTTTTAAATATATTTACTATATTAAATAAAATAAGTACAATTGATGCAATTAATACTAATATACGATATTTGTATGCAAAACCACCGTTTTTGAAAAAAATTATAAAGTAAGTTATAAAGAATAATGTTGTAAGAAATGTTACTAAACTTATTAATATTTTACTAGTTGTTTTCAATTGTTTTTCCATATTAAGCCGCTACTGAACAATTACTTTTTGTTAAATATTCTGTATTTTCACTATAGAAGACACCATTTTTACCATATAAAACTTTATTTAATGCGCTTAAACTATCTACGCTTTCGGCGAAGAACGCAAGCATTGTTCCTTTTGGCGCATTCATATATAATGATGAATCATATCCTGCAAGTACTAAATCATTACCTGCTGCCCAGATGATTGCTTCAGCGGGAGTTTGAGCTGGTAAAATTTCAATTTTTAATTCTTTTAGAAATGCTATTCTTCGATCTAAAAACGCTATTGCTTCTGTTTCTGTAACTTCACGTTCTGTATCTGTTCCAGCATTTACTTTTTGGTATTTATTTGGTTGAATAAATCTTGAACCAGCGACTTCATCATCTAGTAAGCCCCATGCTGGGTGTCCTTTGTAGACAACTTTATAATTTGGATATTTATTAACTAAATATTTAACAACTGTTTCAAAATTTCCATCTTTACCTGCAAGTTTTACTGTATCTTCAGTTAAAACATCTCCTTCACCTGAAAATGAAGTTCCTGTAATCATTAATACTTTTTCTTTATCATCTTTTTTAATTTGTTCTAATGTAGATTTCGCAACTATAATTTCACTAATTGTAGTTTGTTTTTCTTCAGATAATCCTTGATATAAAGATGTCATTTTCTTTTCTACTAGTTTGATTGTGTTATCATTTAGCATTTTTGTGATTTCTGTGTTTTCACTTGTTAATATTTCTGGGAATTGTAAATAATAATCAACATTAGGAAGTGTTGCAGCTGGGTAAACTAAATTATATTTACTAAAGAATGTTTCAGGTAGTTCAAACCCATCTTTTTTGATTTGTGATAAATATTCGTTTAATTCTGATAAATTATTATCAAAGTTTTCTTTTCCTTTTTCTTTTGAAACATAGTCTTGATTTGTAATAAATTCTGAATATGCACCTGAACCATCTTCAATCATATGAATTGTATAGTTACTACTGTCAATGCCATTACTTTCTAATAAATATAGAGCTACTAATACTGCATAATCACTTACATATACTGTAAAATGGGCATTTTCATCTGATCCAAACCATTTGTCTGTTATAAATTGGTTCGCATCTGTAATTACTTCACTTGGAATATTTGCTCCTGTTGACCAGTTTTCATTTAATGTTAATTTCTTAAATGCATTTTTTAATTTTGCAACATCGCTAATTGTATTTTGTCTTCCAATCCATGCATACGTTTCATTTTTTGTTAAATCATTTTCAACAATATCTAATAAACTAATCATTGGCGGAATACTTACACATGTTAAAATTACATTGTATTCTTTCTTTTGATGTTCATCTTTTTTGCAGCTAGTTAATAACGTAAATGTTTATGATACTGCTAATAAACAAGTTATTATTTTTTTCATTTTTTTCTCCTCACATAAATTTTTTATTTATAACATTATTATACCACTTTATCTAAATAATGTAAATCAATATAGTATTAAAATACATAATTGCTATGATGCAATGCATAGTTTTTAATGTTTTAAAAAAAGAAGCAAGTCCTTTTTTTGCTTCTTTTTATTTATTATGATAATTGTTCAAATTGAGACATATATAAATCGTAATAAAATCCTTGCTTTTTAATTAATTCTTGATGATTTCCAGTTTCTAAGATATGTCCATCTTTCATTACAATAATGATATCTGCATTTTTTATTGTTGATAGACGATGTGCAACTATAAATGATGTTTTATTTTTCATAAGAACATTAAATGCTTCTTGAATTTTTATTTCTGTTCTTGTATCAATATTTGATGTTGCTTCATCAAGAATTAAAATTGGTGGTTTTACAAGCATCAATCTCGCAATACAGAGTAATTGTTTTTGTCCTTGTGAAAGCATTCCTCCATCTTCATTGATTTCTGTATTTAATCCGTTAGGAAGTTGTTCGATAAATGATTTACAATGTGATAATTTAATTGCCATTTTTATTTCTTCATCAGTCGCATCTAATTTTCCAAAACATATGTTTTCTTTGATTGTTCCGCTTTTTAACCATGTATCTTGTAAGACCATTCCGATATTTTGTCTTAAACTATCCTTATCTATTTCACTAATTGGTATATCATCAAAATATATATTTCCTTTATTTACACGATAGAATTTCATTAATAAATTAATTATTGTCGTTTTCCCACATCCTGTAGGGCCAACAATTGCAATTTTTTGTCCTTGTTTAATTTTAATATTGAAATTTTCAATCAGTGTTTTTTCTTTTACATAACTAAAACTTACATCTTTTATTTCAACATTTCCTTTTAATTCAACTTTATTAAGTAATGATTCATCTGGAAGTTCTGTTTCTTCTAATAAATTATATATTCTTCCAGCTGATGCAAAAGCATTCTGCATTTCCGTTATGACACTACTTATTTCGTTAAATGGTTTAGCATATTGACTTGCATAACTTAAAAGAATTGTTAATATTCCAACTGTTAAATTATTAATATTTTTAGTTATTAAAATCGTTCCAAAAATTGCGACTGCAGCATAAACCATTGCATTAATAAATCTTGTTATTGGATTAGTTAAAGCAGAATAGAAATTTGCTTTTAACGCAACATCTGTTAATTTTTCATTTTCTTCATCAAAGTTTTCTAAATTTTCTTTTTGATGATTAAATGCATGAACAGTTTTTTGATTATTTATCATACTTTCAATAAATGCAGTTTGGCTTGCTCTAATTGTTGCTTGTTCCTTAAATTTACTGTATACCCTTGAAGATATATATTTTGAAACAAAAATAGATATCGGAGTTAAAACAAAAACTACAATAGCAATCCAAATATTATAATATACCATTATTCCAAGTGTCGCAAAAATTGTTAATATTGATGTAAATAATTGTGAAAATCCTAATAATAATCCATCTGAAAAGGTTTCTACGTCTGTAATTATTGTAGATACAATTTCACCAGGACGATGTGTATCAAGATATGATAAGGGAAGTCTTTGAATTTTATGCATTGTATCTATTCTAAATTTTTTACCAATTTGAAACGTTATATCATTGTTAATAACATTTAAAATCCATTGTGAAATTGAAGTAATAAATATTATTATTAATATATATATAAAATTTGTTTTTAAAGTTTTAAAATCAACATCATTTATATCAATAATTACATCAATTGAGTTTCCGACTAAAATAGGAATTAGAAGCGTAGATACAACAATAATGATTGATATCAATAAAGACACAAAGATTTTTATTTCATATGGTCTTAAAGATTTTAATATTTTACTTAATATTGATTTATTTTTCATTATCTTCCTCCATATTTACACATGTAGCATGTATTTCTTGATATGTAGGACAGTTTTTCAACAATTCTTCATGTGTCCCAATTCCAACCATTTCCCCATTTTCTAAAACGATTATTTTATTTGCATGTTTAATCGATGTTGTTCTTTGAGAAACAATAAATGTTGTCATTTCATAATCAATATCATGTAAAGCTTTTCTAATTTTTGCGTCTGTCGCATAGTCTAAAGCTGATGTCGCATCATCTAAAATTAATATTTCTGGCTTTTTAACAAGAGCTCTTGCGATTGTAATCCGTTGTCTTTGCCCGCCTGAAAAGTTTTTGCCATTATTTTCGACTTTACTATTAATTCCTTTTTCTTTTGTCTTTAAAATTTCATCTACTTGAGCTATTTTAACCGCATTATATATATCTTCATCACTTGCATTTTTATTTCCCCATAATAAATTACTTTTAACTGTTCCTTTAAATAAAACTGCTTTTTGTAAAACATAACCTATTTTATTTCTTAATACTTCATTATCATAGCTTTTAACATCTTTTCCATCGACATATACTGTACCAGTAGTTGTATCATAAAAGTGACCAATTAAGTTAATTAAACTTGTCTTCCCAGACCCTGTTGAACCAATTATTCCGATTGTTTCACCTTTTTTTGCGGTAAAAGAAATATTTTTTAATGAAGCAAGTGATGCATCTTTATAAAAGAATGTTACATTATCAAATACAACCATTCCATTATTGTTAGTTATATCGTTATTGTTTGATTGTAAACTAGAATTCATATTAATTATTTTATTTATTCTTTTACTTGACGCAATAGATTTATTAATTGTAATTAATAGATTTGCAAATTTGATTAATTCAACTAAAAATAAAGACATATAATTATATAATGCTATTACTTTTCCTTGTGTTAAGTTACCAATATTTACTTCAATTCCGCCAAAATATAATAAACAGATAATTGCTATATTAATTAATACATATGTTATGGGATTTAGCAGAGCGGATATTTTACCAACTTTGATTTGACTTGACGTTAAATTTGTAACAATGTTACTAAATTGTTCTTCTTCTTTTGCTTGATTATTAAAACTTCTAATTACTCTTACACCAGTTAAGTTTTCTCTTGATGATTTCAAGACTTTATCTAAATCTGTTTGAACTTTACTATACATTGGAATCGTTGTTTTCATAATTATATATATAACAACACTTAAAATTATAGTAACTATTAAAAAAATTAATCCTAATTTAACACTTACAAATAAAGCCATTATTGTTGAACCTAAAACAACAATTGGTGATCTAAGTAATAATCTTAATGCTAAATTAACACCTGTTTGGACTTGATTTACATCGCTTGTTAAAATTGTTATAAGTTTTGATGTTCCTAATCTATCATATTCAGTATATGATAATGATTGAATTTTATCAAATAAATCATGTCGCATATTTTTTGATGTATTCATTGCGACTACAGCCGCAAAATACTGTGCGGTAATCGAAAACAATAATCCTAAAAATGGCAATATTACAAGTAATATAGACATCTTTATAATATGATTCGTATCACCTAGTTTTATACCATTATCAACCAATGACGCAATAACTAAAGGTATACAAAGCTCAAATGCAGCTTCTACTAATTTGAATACTGGAGATAGTATTGCTTGTATTCTATATTTTTTTATTAGTTTGAATATATATTTCATAATTTCCTTCTTTCAATAATAATCAATTATACCATATTTTTTTAAAATATGCCAATATATAGAAATAGAATTCAAATTAATTTAAATGTTTATTTTTTTTATTATTCTTTTTTCTTCTAAAGCATATAAAATAATATTTTTTTCGTTAAATTCTATATATGATTTTAAATTATTTCTTGGTCTACTTATTGAACCTGGATTTGCATATATGATTGAAAATAAATTAGTTATACTTCCAATATGTGTGTGCCCACTAAAACAAATTGCTTGTTCGTTTAATTCAATATTGGGAATGCCCTTATGTCCATGATAAAAATAACAAAGATAACCATTTATTTTATTTACATATATATCATATAGTTTAATATTTAGATATTTATCATATATATTCAAATCACAATTTCCTCTTACGATTGTTATATTTTTTTCAAAATTGGCTAAAATTAGCCCTATTTCTGCGTTTAATTCTAAATCACCTAAAATTATTAAGTGTTGATAATTATCATTAATATATATATTTATAGCCTTATTTAATGAACTGATATCACCATGAATATCAGAAATAATCATTATTTTCATATTTTCTCCAATTTATTTTAAATTTATTAATTATGATAAAAAAGAACAAAGTTTTCACATTGTTCTTCTTTATTCCATTTTCAAAAAGTTCATTATAAGTTTAATTATTGTTTCTTTTTCTTCTGGTTTACTTTCCGCAATTAAAATGGTAATTGAAACTAATGCCGCATCAGAAATTATTTTTTTATTATTTATATATAGTAAATTATTTTTTAATAGAAAATATAGAAAAATACTTGCGGCGATTCTTTTATTTCCATCAACAAAAGAATGATTTTTAGTAATAAAATACAAAAGGTTTGCGGCTTTTTCTATAGTTGTTTTATATACATCTATTCCAAAAGCAGTTTGATAAATTGCATTAATACTTGAATTAAAGCTTCCATCTTTTTCAACACCAAAAATACTTGAATCAAATTTCATCAAATCAATTAATTCTCTACATTCATCATAAGTTATTTTATAACAATCAGTTGTACCTTTAGGTTTTATTAAAGTTTGATGGTCATAATCATCAAGCAAAGATAATGCTTTATCGTAATCTTCTAATGTTTGAAGAATTATCTCTTTTTCATTGAAGTTTATTTTTTCATTGTTCATAAATAGTGCCCCATATTGTGATTATTCTATTAGAAAATTATATCATTTATATTTCCTGATTTCAAGTTTTATGCGCATTGTTATTTCTTAAATCATTTTTATATAAATATATATATTTAATTATTTAACAGTATAAATTTTTTGATTTTTACTTTTCGGTTTATTAGGAATTGTATAAGCCAGTATTCCTTTTTCAATTAATGGTACTATACATGTATTTATAAAATATGCTGGGTGTTTTTCATCATATCCAAAAAAGTTTGCTAAAGACTCCTTTGTTCTTGGAAGTTTGCAATATCCTTTTATTTTTGATATTAATTCAGCGTCAATAACATCATCTTTTTTTGAATTATATAAAGTTACTTTAAATGTGCCTCTTATATTTTCAAATTTAGGTTCCATCAATCCTGCTTTTTTCATTTCTGCATAAATCGTTGGAATTCCTGAGTATCTATTTTCGGTAATTTCTAATACTTCTAATATAGACGCAATAAATGGATTTCTAATATTTGAATGGGCTTTACCTAATTCATCAATAGAATGTCTTCCATATAACCCCCCCGGATTAGTTACTTCAATTCTATCGTTAAAAATTGTTAATCTTATTGGATCATTTTCTGTATGAATGCTATAATCTCGATGAATTAATGCATTTAAAATTACCTCTCTGATTGCTTTAATAGGATATTCTAATACATCTTCACGAATTCCTTGGTTATTGATTTTCGTAGCTTTTTTTATATTATTTATAACAAATGAAATTGCTAGTTTTAACATTTCACTTATTGTTCCATCCAACCTTTTATTATCTAAAAACCTAATTCCATTTTGATCTTCAACACCATATTCGTCACTTGAACATTTAACCGCAACAATATCTAAATTAGGAGAAAACATTTGTGGATATTTACCAAAATTTAATATTCCACAAATTGTTGGATAATCTTTTTTATCCACTATTCCATTCATCTTTAATATTGTATCCTTATCTAAATTTATTAAATTAGGCTTTATAGATATAATCTTATCTAAGTACGCATTTATAGATATTTCATTAAATATATCTTTTTCAATTCTTTCTTTACTACGTAATTCATCTTCAGTTTTATATTTAAAGGCATCTAAACTATATATTTCATAATCTGTCATTGATAAATCTGCATCGCCAATTCGAATATATGACCCTTTCATTTTGCCTTTGCCAGAATAATAACATGGTTTATTAAACACATCTAACTCTGGTATTTCAGCAGATGCAATAATTTTTTCATTATATTCACATATTGTAATTATTGGTCTAATTTTAGGTTCCATCATTAGCGATTGTTCAGTTATTTTTTTTTGTAAAATATCAGGATTAGAAATTCCACAAATATCATAATTATTTTTTTCATCAATACCAAAAATTATGATTCCTCCGGAAGTATTAGAAAAACTAGAAAATGTATCATATAAATTTTCAGGAACACCATCTTTAGCTTTTTTAAATTCTATGTTATTTGTTTCAGTATTTAAAGAAAGAATCCCACTAATTAAATTTTTTAAATCATTTTTTAGCATATATATCAAATCCTTTTCTACTATTATACTACAAAGTTAATAAAATAGCAAATAATAAGGGAAATTTTTTATTAAATTACGAAATTTTTTTTATTTTACGAAAATGTTTTTTTATTTACGAAAATAAGTGCTATTTTAATTTTCCCATTTCAATTGAATATAATCAAATATTTAATATTTGACAGACACTAATTGGCTAATTATTTTTTAGAAATTTTATACTCTTCAATTAATTCTTTTTCTTCGTTAATAACTCTTTTTAATTCCTCTTCTGTTGGCATATATGTCATGTATTTAGAAACAAAAATATTATGATCTTTATATATACTCGAATATTTTGCGGCAAAAGTATCTTGTTCAGTAACAAGTAATAAACCAATTGTTGGATTGTCATCAGGCATTTTTACTTCTTGGTCATAAAAATTTCTATATAAATCAATTTGTCCTAAAGATTCATGAGATAATTTATTAGTTTTTAAATCAATTAAAACATAACATTTTAAAATTGCATTATAAAATACTAAATCAATAAAATAATGTTCATTGTCAAATGTAATTCGTTTTTGTCTTGCGACAAAACAAAAACCACGACCAAGTTCTAATAAAAATTTTTGCAAATGATCAATTAAAGCGTCTTCTAGTTCTTCTTCTAAATAATTAACATTATTATCAAGCCCTAAGAATTCTAACATATATGGGTCTTTAATTACTGTATTTGGGTCATATTTTATAAGTGCTGCATTTTCGTCAACATTATCAATTTTTTCTACTTTACTATTATTAGCAATGACTCTACTATATGTACACGTAGAAATTTGTCTTTCAAGTTGTCTTACACTCCAATTGCCTTTAATCGCTTCTTCCATATAAAAATTTCTGATAGGTTCTTCTTCGATTTTGATAAGTGTACGATAATGTGACCAACTCAATTCGGAACGCACTGTGTTCCAAATTGGAAATGACAAATAAAATTGGCGCATATATCTAAGATTTCTTTCATTAAAACCTTTACCAAAATCAAATGTCATTTGTTTTGATAATTCAGCTATTAATTTATTTCCATATTTTGCTTTAGTACTCCCACCTTGTTCTTCGACAATCATTTTCCCAATGTTCCAATAAGTAAATAACATTGTTGTATTTACATAAGTAATAACATGCTTTCTAGATTCATTTATTAATTTTTTAATATTTTCATAAAATTCCACACTAATCACTTCAAACATTATTATTTCCTCCTTTTTTAATTATATGATAACATAAAATGTATCAAAACAGTATTAATCTAATATAAAAAAGTAATAAATTAAGGTTAAAAACTTTTTTATTTCTTATTATTTTATATACATAAACTGTTTCATACATTATAACAAATTTATTATGAGATTGTCAATATATTTTGATGATTTTTTAATTTTTTAATGTAAAAAAAGCCTAGTTAAAACTAACTAGGACTTTTAATTATTTATATATATTAATTA
>CAYVQA010000050.1:0-10418 GCA_964453965.1 uncultured Staphylococcaceae bacterium | reverse complement strand
AAAATTCTTAAGAAACCTATTGCTTGTTCTAAGGCTTTATCTCCAACACCTTTAATTTTAATATCTTTACGAGTTCTAAAAGCACCATGTTCATCACGATATGCAACTATTTTTTTAGCTGTGCCAGCATTTAATCCAGCAACATATTTAAGTAATGAAACAGATGCAGTATTTACGTTAACGCCAACTTGGTTAACTGCTGTTTCGACAACATTATTTAATGAGTCAACTAATTTTGATTGCGTAACATCATGTTGATATTGACCAACGCCAATTGCTTTTGGTTCGATTTTTACAAGTTCAGCTAGTGGATCTTGTAAACGTCTTGCAATTGAGACTGCTGAACGTTCTTCAACTGAAAAATCAGGGAATTCTTCTCTTGCAAGATCTGATGCAGAATATACTGAAGCTCCTGCTTCACTTACAATGATATATTTAATATCGATACCTGTATCATCCTTATATTCTTTTAATGTTTCAGCAACAAAACTTTCTGTTTCTCTACTTGCAGTACCATTACCGATTGTAACTAGTTGAACATTATATTCTTTAATTAAAAATTTCATTAAGTATTTAGCATTATCAACACGTGATTGTGGTACTTTTTCACCAGGAAATTTTTGATGTGGATACATTACATCTTTGTCTAAGAATTTACCAGTTTCTGATACAACTGCAAGTTTACATCCTGTACGATAAGCAGGGTCAACTCCTAAAACAACTTTTCCTTTCATTGGTGGTTGTAATAAATAATTTCGAAGATTTTCGCCAAATATTAAGATGGCTTGATTTTCGGCCTTATCTTTTAAGTCACCACGGATTTCACGATCAATTGCTGGTTTAATTAAACGTTTATAAGAATCTTCAATCGCAAGTTTTACATATGACGTACATGGAGATTTTTCATCAACTATTATTTCATGATTAAAATAACTCATAATTAATTCATAATCTTCAACAACTGTAACTTTTAAAATTTTTTCACTTTCTCCACGATTAATTGCAAGGACACGGTGTAATTTAATTTGACTTACTGGTTCTTCATAATCATAATACATTTCATATACTTGTTTTTCATCAGCTTCAGCGTCTTTCACTTCACATTTAATCCTTGCAGAATCTTCGAAATTTTTTCTCAAGAAAGTACGATATTTTGGTTCATCAGAAACCATTTCCGCAATAATATCTTCTGCGCCTTGTAATGCTTCCGCAACATTTTTAACAATTTTTCCTTCTTTTTTAGCTTCTTCAGTTCTTTCTTCTTCAGGAGTAACATATTTTTTAGCTTCTTCTTCAGGATTTGCATCTAAGGCAAAGGCTAATAAATATTGAGCTAAAGGTTCAAGACCTTTATTTTTTGCATCTGTTGCTCTTGTTTTTTTCTTTTCTTTGAACGGACGATAAATATCTTCAATTTCTGATAATTTATTAGAATTTAAAATTGCATTTCTAATTTCATCAGTTAATTTTCCTTTTTGTTCAATTGCTTTAATTACAGCTTCTTTTCTTTCATAAAGTTTTTGACCATATTCCCATTCTTGATATATGGCTCTTATTTGTTCTTCGTCAAGATTACCAGTAACTTCTTTACGATAACGAGCAATAAATGGGACTGTTGCTCCATCTTCAATTAATTTAAGTACTGCTCTAATTTGACCAACACGAATGTTTAACTCAAGGGAAATTTTTCCGAGTAAAACATCTTCAACATAATTATTTTCCATAGTTGCCTCCAACGAATTTACATACTTGTATATTATACCATAATATGACGTAATTTTCAAGCAATTAAGATGAGTTTTTTTAAAATAAAAATTATAGTAAAATCAAAGAAAAGAAAAAGCCTTTTAAGATAAATTAATATCTTCAAAAGACTTTTTTATTTTAATTATTTTCTTTTTCCTTTAGTTTTTACTTTTGGTAAAGCAAGAACTGTAACACTTGCAAGCATACCAACTAAGCATAAAATACCGCCAAGAACAGGTCCAACACCTAATTCAGCATTTTTTACAAAAGCTTCTTTATTTGCAAAGAATGATGTTGTATCGCCAAGAACTGTGAAATTTTTTGTTAAGAAGAAGAAAACACCTGCAACTAATGAACAAAGAACAGTTACGTATGCAAACATATTGTTTTTGCCAGTTAAAACTTGTAATAAAGTAAGTACTAAAGCAACTAAAACAAGAATGTAAGTTAATAAATTCATAAATGAGAATTTAAAAATTTCAGCTTCTATTTTAACAAAAGAACCAGCTTTTTCTGTGTAGCCAAATACGACTTTTAATCCATTCCATGCGTCATCGTCTGAACCAATTGCTGGTAAGAAAATCATTGCAATTGCTGCCACAAAGCAGATAATCATAACAAAATTTAAAATCTTATTCAAATTTTTCATAATTAATTAATCCTTTCAATTCATTTACTAGAATTGTGAACATAAAAATTCACTCTCTAAGTTACTATAAATTATAGCATAATATCCCATTTTTTTCAAGTGAAGTGGTTATGTTGTTTTAATTTTTGAACACTTCTAAATAATTTGTTCAATTTACTATTAATTCATTACATTTAACAATTGTATAATCTTTTACAAATGTCTTTCCACCTAAAATTTTTGCGTCCGCATATATTGTAACATAATTTCCAATGGTCGGATGTCGCTTTTTATTTTTCACATTATTTAAGTTTTTTGCACCTAAAGTCACACCCTGATATATTTTAACATGATGACCAATTTCTGCTGTTTCACCAATTACAACTCCTGTTCCATGATCAATAAAGAATGGTGAAGAAATCTTTGCAGAAGGATGAATATCAATGCTGCTAATCATATGAACATATTCACTTAAATATCTAGGTAAAATCGGAATTTTTAAATTATCTAATAAATGGGTGATTCGATATATCCAAACTGCTTTAAATGATAAATAACAAATAACAACTTCTTCAATGCATTTAATAGCTGGATCTGAAATCATAAAGAATCCTAAATCTTCTTCAATTTGTTTTTTTATATTTGGAAGTTCAAAAATGATTTTTTCTACAAGGCTATCATCTTCACAAAATATTTTTAAGATTTCTTTTAGCTTTTCATTTAAATTTTCTGAAAATTTATTTGTTTTGAAAAAATTTTCAAAAAAATATGACTCAAATGAGGCTAATAAATTTTCAATTTTATTATGAAGAATAATACTATTCATTATCTAAATACCTTTCATAAGAATCAGGAATTATAACAACTATTTTTTTATTTTCTTCTTTCTTTGCTATTTTTATTGATGCTAATAATGCTGCACAGCCAGATATTCCTATCATTAATCCTGTTTTCTTTATTATATAAGGAATATACTTATTTAAATCTTTTTCTGATATTTCGACAATTTCACTAATATTATTTAAATTACATATTGGCGGCAAAAAACCAGGACCAATTCCAGGAATATAATTGTTCTCTTTTGGTAATACTCCCATAATTTTTGTTTTTTTATCTTGAAAGTATTTTGCAATTCCCATAATTGTTCCACTACTTCCTATTCCTGCAAAAATATAATCAGGTACATCTTTTAAATCTTCTTCTATTTCTTTTGCAGTTGTTTCTTGATGAATTTTTAAATTCAAATAATCATTAAATTGATCAACATAAATATAATCATTTTGTTTTGCTAATCGTTTTGCAGTATTAATCGATCCAGTTATTCCTTCATTTGCTGGAGTTTCAATAAGATTTGCGCCTAAACATTTAATTATTCTTTTTCTTTCTTTTGTAGCATTTTCTGGTAAAACAATAATACATTGTATATTATAAATTGTAGCTATACTTGCAAAACTAATTCCTAAGTTTCCACTTGTTGGAATAATTAATTTTTTTTGAGGTTTATACTTTATATATTTTTCAATATATGCTTTTGCATATCGATCTTTAATACTACTAGAAAGATTATTTTTTTCATATTTAAGATAAATAGTTGATTTTGTTTCAAAAATTTCTTTTGGTATTTTTATTAATGGTGTGTTACCAATTAAATCTGTAATTTTATCATAATACAAACTATCACCACTATTATTATATTGCTTAAAATGAAAAAAGTGAATATTTCTATCCACTTCGCATAATTATATTTTTCTTAATAATTGTAACACACGCCAAAGAATATAAGTACTTTGTGCATAACGACATTCATTTCGATTGCCATTTACTTTTACTTCTTCTAAATGAATTGTAATATTATTAATTATAATGCAAAAATAACATAATCCATCTGTATCTTGTTTTACAGAACCACCGCCTGCAAATCCAGTTACACTAACAACTACATTTGCATTTGTTATTTTTTTTAATCCTTCAGCCATTTCTTTTGCAACTTCTAAGGATGTAACGCTATATTTTTCAATTGTTTCTTTTTTAACATCTAAAATACGCATTTTTGCTTCATTTGAATATGTCACATAAGATTCCTCAATAACATTTGAAGCTCCACTTACTCCAATTAATCGTGATATCATTAATCCACCAGTACATGATTCAGCACAAGAAATATGCATATTTTTATTATTAAGTTCATTTATTATTAATTCTTCTAAAGAAAATTCATTTGTCGCAATAATGTAATCTTTCATTTCTGCTATAAAATCAGAATGTAAATTACGATACCAAATATTCCATACATTTAAGTTTTTATATGAACGATCAGCATTTGCTAAATACATATTAAGATTTGGAGCTTGATCTATTACTTGATAGCAATGAAATTCATTATTAGAAGAATGTTTCTTTAATTCAATTGGGTTCATAATTCACCTCACACTTGTAATATTATAGCAAATTTTTTATTTTTTTTCATTAAACTTGAACATTAATTATATTTTTGATATAATTCTGTTGAGGTATAAGAATATGTACACAATTAAAGGCGAAACGGTTATCGAAATCGAAATTAATAAAAGTATTTTTATCTGTCACTTAGCACATATTGAGAATCAGACAGCTGCAAAAATTTACATTGAAAAAATAAAAAATCAATATAACGATGCCACTCATAATGTAAGTTCATATTTAGTTGGTAAAACAGCTGAAGCAGGACATTATGACGATGATGGCGAGCCAAGTGGGACTGCTGGTCTCCCTGTTCTTGATGTTTTTAGAAAGAACGACATTACAAATTTTGTATGTGTTGTAACACGTTATTTTGGTGGAATTAAACTTGGAGCTGGAGGATTAATTAGAGCTTATAGTAAAAGTGCCAGCGAAGCATTAAAAAAATTAGAGATTGTTCCTATTATTGAATATAAAACAATTCAATTTTCTTTTCATTATCCATATTTAAATAGTATTGAAACACTCGTAAGTAATTATGAAATATTGGAACGATCTTTTACAACAGATGTAAAATTTATCGTAAAAGTTCCTGTTTCTGATATTGAACAACTAATTAATAAATTAATTAAAACAACAAATAATATGATAAATTTTTATAATAAAATTTAAAATTTTAAAGCGCACCGAAATGATGCGCTTTTATTATTTTTCTACTGCCATTAATGAAAAATTACTTAATTCAATACTACAATCAAATGTCCCGGGAATTTCAAATCCGATATTCATTGATGTAATGTATAAATCATCAATTGTAGAATTAGTTAATTTTCCATATGATTGAGCTAAAATCAATGCATTACCAATACTATTTAATAGATTGATTTCTATTTGTTCTTCTTTTCCAACTTCAAGGCCATTTGGTAAATAATCATAAGTTGCCATTTGATAGATAAAGTTTCCAGTATTGCCTGCTGTTCCACCATCTAGCATCCCATTTTCATTCATCACTTTATATCTATAATCATAAATTGGTATTCCAAAGAACATATATTGGCCTGAATCTAGAGTTGCACTTGAATATACATAGATATACATAATATATTGAATAGTATGTAAACTTGGATTATATTCATCTGATGTCATATAAATTTCTGATTTATGCATTAAGATATTCATTTTTAAAGTAAGTGACTCAAGATTTTTAATCTGTGGTTGTTTTGTAAATGCTTCTTGGAATAGAATATGTGGCCATTCTTCTTTGTTTTGTCTTGGATGTTCATATTCTTTACTAGCATTAAGTTCTAATAATAATGCGCCTTTATCTGGATTAATTTTTATGGCTTTTGATTCATCTTCAATAATATAATAACCATCATTGTAAGTAATTTCTTTTTCACCTGTTACATATTTATCTGCAAGTCCATAATAACATCCATGTTGTCCTACTTGCCAAACAATTGGCTTATCTTCATTTAAATATTTAAAATCATATGACAATGGCCATCGATTATCTGGTGAAGTTGTTTTATTAGCAGGTGATGCTGTAAAGCCTTGTCTAAATTTATTATCCGCAATAAGTTCATAAGTTTTTGAATCTTCATTTTTATTATTGTTTTGGTTATCATCATTGCAGCTGGCGCAAAGACATAAACTTAATAACATTATTATAAATAATATGTATTTTTTCATATTTTCTCCTTACATTTTGAATGCTCCACTTGTCATTCCATTAATGAATTGTTTACTAGCAACAGCAAAAATAATAATTAAAGGTAAAGATGATATTACATAACCAGCAAAAGCAGCACCATATCCACCAGTAGTATTATAATAATCATCGCTAAATGCTACAAGTCGAACAGGAATTGTTTGATTAATGCTACTTGTTAATACTAATCTTGGCCATAAATAATCATTCCAAGTCGCAACAAACTGCATAATGATAAGTGCAGATATTATCGGTTTAATCATTGGTATAACTATTTGGATAAATATTCTTAGATTACGTGCACCATCCATTTCTGCGGCTTCAAACATTTCTTTTGATATATCTTTAATTGAAGTTCTAAGTAAAATAATACTCATTGGAAGTCCACCAGCAACTGTTGGCAAGATTACACCCCACATATTATCCATCAAACCTATTTGATTGATAAATTTATATTTACTTGTTATTGTTAAAACACCAGGTATCATCATTAAAGCCATAATTGCTACATATAATTGTTCTTTTAATGGAAAATTGAATCTCTCAAACGCAAATGCTGTCATAGCCGCAAGTATTACAATTAAAAATGTAGTCATACAAGTTACATATAATGAATTTTCAAAGTTATAGCGAATTACCGCCCAAGCATATTCATAATTATCAAAGCATATTTTTTTAGGAAAAGCAAAAGGGTCCATTTGTTCTTCGGTGATCGTTTTAAAACTTTTCATTAAAAGTAAAACAAGAGGATATATAACCATAATTAGCAATAATAAAATTAAAATATGACTAATTAATTGACCATTATTCTTTTTAAACCAACTAATAACTCTTTTCATTAGTTATCACCTCTTTTGGTTATTTTCATATTTACAAGTGTTAATATTAATGTTATGATGAAAATCGTTACGCCGATTGCAGACGCATAACCATAACGATCAAATGTAAATGCCTCTTCATATAAATACCAACCCGGAACATTTACTGAATTTGTTGTCCCTACTCCTGAACCAGTAATTAATAATTGCAAATTAAAATTTTGTACACCACCTATAATTCCCATAATTAAAAAGTACTTTAATTGTCCTGAGATAAGTGGTAAATCAATTTTAAATATTCGTTGAAAAATATTTGCACCATCTAATTTTGCGGCTTCAATTACTTCAGGTGAGATATTTTGTAAACCTGCTAAATAAATTAGAAACGAAGTACCTGCTACCCAAGGAAAACCAGTTAAGATAATTGCCAATGGTGAATATTCAACGCTATAATACCAAGATTTAGGAGTAATATTGAAAATGCTTAATAATTTATTTACTAATCCACTTTCACCACCTGCAAGTACGATATACTTCCAAATTAATACTGTAACGACACTTGGAACTAAAATTGGAATAATAAAAGCAAAACGATAAATTGAACTAGCTATTTTTGAACGCAAATTATATAATAGTTCTGCAAGTAAAATTGTCATAAAATTACCTGATATTATACCTGCAATTGTAAATATAAATACATTTTTAATACAAATATAGAATGTTTTATCCTTAAATAATTTAATAAAATTGTCAAACCATATAAAATCACCTTTACCAGTTCCATTTGCATTCGTCATTGACATTCCAAATGCACTAATTGCTGGATAATATGCAAAAAGGATTAATAAAATAAAAGTTGGTAAGATCCATAAATATGCAGTATAATTAAATTTTTTTCGTTTTATTTTCTCTTTTCTTGTTTTAATGGTTTCTATTTCCTTCATATTCATTATCCAATTTACCAGGTGCTTGTATCAAAACCTAATAAAATTTTTTGAGCAGCAACTGTATTTTTAATTTGTGCAGCTAATGATTTTACAGCAGTAGGCACATCTTTTACTTTGTTATCGACATCTTGAAGTGTACGAATAAAGAAGGTATTGAAATCGTATCCTAAAACTTCCCAACTACAGAAGGCTCCCCAAATTACTCTTTCACCATTTTTATATGCAAGCATATCTTCGTTGTAAACTTCAATTAATGGTTCAATATAACTTGCAAGTTTATAATTTGAAGAAGGATTTAGTGGAATTCCACCCTTTAAATCGCCAATTAGTTTATTATTTTGTTCTGGAGCCGTTAAATATTGAAGCAAATCAATGCATGCATCAACTGTACCCGCTTCTTCAGCCGCATTAGTTACAAACCAACTTGTTGCAAGACCAGCTGAACCCCTTACAACTGGTTTTGATGCATATTTAGTACTTTCTGTTGTTAATTCTGGATAAGTCATTACACTCCATTCAAAATCAATTGCTTTATTAACTGATAATTTACGCATTTCTTTTCCGGTTGCTTCAATCATTGCAAGTTTTCCTAATGCAAAGTTTGAAATTGCATCATATGTTTGCCATGATCCGTCTGCATAACCTGGATAATATTGTGTTTTTTCTTTACATAATCTAATATATTCATAATATGCACTATCTTTATCGTCTGTTGGTTTCCAAATTCCTAAATCATAAGCTCTGCATAATTCTTCTGTATCAACTTTACCATCTTTTCTTAGGACGTCAACTTGGTCCATAATACCTGAGAAAATGTTTGATTCAAGTACAATGTCATACCAAGTATATGTTGTATGATATGCATCATATCCACCATCAATAATTTTTTGACATGTTTCTAAAAATTCTGCATATGTAGTTGGCACTGTTAATCCTAATTTGGTAAAAATTTCTTTGTTGTACATTATTCCTACTGGAATTCTTTCTAGTTGAACACAATAATATCTACCATCAGATGCGGCTAACATTTCACCACCATATAAATCAAGCCACGAATCAAAATTTGTTGCATATTTATTTTTACCTTTTAATGCATCAGTTAAATCAACGTAATATCCTTTGTTTAAATCGGTATTTATTACTGTGCCACTTTGGTATAAAATCTGTGCCGACATTTTTTGATTTAATTGTGGAACCAAAACACCTCTATCACCAGCTGCTGAAGTTGGTTGAATTTGTACACGATATCCTTTATGTGTTTTTTCCCATTCTTTACATAATGTTTCTAAAGTATTATATGGGAAAGGGTTTGCTTCTGACTCTGTCATAATGGCAGTTGTATTAAAATTACCAATATCACCACCACCATCAATTGTTATAATTTTTTCATCACCTGTATAACCATCGTTTTTCCCATCTGTACGATCTCCACAGGATGTTAAAATTAAAATTGATACGAAAAAGACAATTAATGTAAAATATTTCTTCATTTATTTCCTCCTTGTATTATCTTTATAAATTGTTTAAAATTTAGTTTTTCCATTGCATAAATTGCTTTGGAATAATTTTTGGCTGACCCAACAGCAAGAGTTTGCATTTTTGCATCTGTTGCTGCATCAATTCCTGCTATTGCATCTTCGACGACTAAACATTCAGATGGAATTATATTTAATGCTGAACTTGCTTTTAAAAATACTTCTGGATCAGGTTTGCTTTTCAAAATCATATTCCCATCAATTATGGCATCAAATTTGTTAATTAAGCAAATTTGTTTCAAAATTGTATTTGTATTTTTGCTAGATGAACCGATTGCAATTTTATAATTATTATTTTTTAGATAATCAATTATTTTTAGAACTTCTAAATCTACATCTTCTCTTGTCATTTTTTTAATATATTCAACATATAGTTTATTTTTATAATCTAACATTTTATTTTTTTCTTCATCTGTAAAAGTTCTATTTGCTTTTTCTAAAATAATTTCAAGACTATGACTTCTAGAAACACCACGTAAACGCTCATTAATTTTTTCATTAAACTGAATATTATATTCATCCGCAAGTTATTTCCATGCTAGATAATGATAATGGTCAGTTGAAACAATTACTCCATCTAAATCAAAAATTACT
>CAYVQA010000049.1:0-10500 GCA_964453965.1 uncultured Staphylococcaceae bacterium | reverse complement strand
ATTTATAATACTTGTAAAATAATTATAGTTGTGGTATAATTATTTAGATTAATAAGAAGAATACAAAATAAAAAGGGTGAGTACACTGAAAAATAAAAAAACAATAATCATTGTATTAATATGTTTAATTATTATTTTTATTATATCAATAATTTTAAGTATTTTAATAATTAAAAAAAATAACAATTTAAAAGAAAATAGTATTGATATAGTCATTAGTCAAAAAATTGATGGCGAAATAAAAGAAGTATACCGAGCAGAATTTACAAATGAATTAGAATATATATATTACTATGAATCATATATAAACAAAGGAAAAGGAAATAAAGTAATTATAAAAAATGGTGAATGTTATATTACCGAATCAACCTGCCCAACACATTCTTGTGAAAGCTATTTAATAACGAATCAAAAAGGGATTTTAAATCCAGCCACAACAATTACATGTTTGCCGAATGGGTTATATATATCATTAGAACAAAAAGAGGAATAACATGAATATAAAATTACAAAATATTTATTTTAATTATGGAACTAATAAAGTTTTTGAAGGGCTAAATCTAACAATAAAGAGCGGTGAAATGCTTGCAATATTAGGACATAATGGAAGTGGGAAAAGTACAATAGCGAAATTAATATTAGGTTTACTTGATTTTAAAAAAGGTAATATCTATTTTAATGAAGAAAGATTAACTTCAGAAAACGTTGATGAGTTAAGAAAAAATGTCGCAATTATTTTTCAAAACCCCGATAACCAATTTGTTGGTGTAACTGTTAAAGATGATATTGCTTTTGGTCTTGAAAATCATCAAGTACCAAGAAAAGAAATGCTAGAAAAGATAGACAAATATATAAAATTAGTAAATATGGAAAAATATTTAAATTCCAATCCAGAAGACTTAAGTGGCGGTCAAAAACAAAGAGTTGCAATAGCTGGTGCTTTAGCAATGGAAACAGATGTTATAATATTCGATGAAGCAACTTCAATGCTAGATCCAAAAGGAACAAAAGAAATTAATCAAACAATTAAAGAACTAAAAAATACTGCCAATAAAACAATTATTACAATTACTCATAATATTGAAGAAGCAATTTTTGCGGACAGAGTAGTTGTTTTAAATGAAGGAAAAATTGTGCTTGATGGTACACCAAAAGAAGTATTACAACAAAAAGATATCTTAATTCAAAGTGGACTTACATTAATTGATAGTATTGAAATAATTAATACTTTAAAAGATGATCCAAAATATCAAAAAATAATTGATAAACTTTGGGAAATAACTTTTGATAATCAAGAATAATATGAGTGAAAAATATGAATAATTTAACAAAAGAACAAAAACTAGATGAATTAATAAAAAATGCAAAAAAAATTGTTTTTTTCACAGGCGCAGGAGTTTCTACTGCTTCAGGTATTCCTGATTTTAGAGGTTCAAAAGGCTTATACAAAGAAACACCTGAAGAAATAGTTTCACATAATTATTTTATTTTACATCCCCAAGAATTCTATGATTTTTATTTTAATAAAATGGTTTTTGAAAACGCAAAACCAAATAATGCTCATAAAGCAATGGCATCACTTGAACAAAAAGGAAAAGTATTAGCTATAGTTACTCAAAATATTGATACACTTCATCAACAAGCAGGCAGCAAAAATGTAATACCAATTCATGGAACAGTTGAAAAATATATATGTATGAATTGTAAAAAGGAATATCATTTAAAAGATATCATAAAAAAAGATGTGCCTAAATGTAAATTATGTAACGGAATTTTGAAACCTGATGTTGTTTTATATGGTGAAGAATTAAATATCGATAATATTAATGCTTCAATTAAAGCGATATCTGAAGCTGATTTATTAATTATTGCGGGAACATCATTAGTAGTTTATCCCGCCGCAGCTTTTATAAAATACTTTAAAGGCGAAAACTTAGTAATTATAAATTTAGATAAAACAAATTTTGATTCAATGTGTACTTTACAAATAAATGATAAAGTTGAAAAAGTACTTGAAAAATATATATAACTTAGGTGATTATATGATAAAATTTAATAATGTATCATTTAAATATAATAAAAAAAGTCCAACCAACACATTAGAAAATATCAATTTAACGATTAATTCATGTGATGAATTTATAACCATATTAGGCCATACTGGTTCAGGCAAATCAACATTAGTTCAATTAATGAATGCTTTGTTATTACCTGATAATGGTGTAGTAGAAATATTTGGAAAAAAAATTAAAAGCAAAAATAAAGAAAAATTATCAGATATAAGAAAAAAAGTAGGTTTAGTTTTTCAATTTCCCGAATATCAATTATTTGAAGAAACAGTTTTAAAAGATATAATTTTTGGACCAGTGAATTTTGGGAAAACAAAAGAAGACGCAATCAATATTGCGAAAGAAACATGTAAATTATTAAATATCAAAGAAGAATTATACGATAAATCACCATTTAATTTAAGTGGTGGACAAATGAGAAGAATTGCAATTGCAGGAATACTCGCATCACAACCAGATATTTTAATATTAGATGAACCGACTGTGGGGCTTGATCCTAAAGGAAGATTAGAAATATTAGAATTATTAAAAGACATTCAAAGAAAAACACATAAATCAATTGTTCTAGTAACACATGATATGAATGTTGTTGCGTCTAGCGCAAAAAGAGTTCTTGTAATGAAAGATGGAAAACTAATAAAGGACACGACACCAAAAGAATTGTTTAAAAATGTTGATGAATTAGCCGAATTAAACTTAGATTTACCGGATGTATCCAGACTTGCCATTAAACTTAAAGAAAATAATTTAATCAATTATGATGAACTTCCGCTTACTAAAGAAGAATTAATTCAAATCATTAAAAAGTCTAAAGGAGATAATCAAAATGAATAATATCGCATTTGGACAATATTATAACACAACAAGCTTTTTACATAAATTAGATCCAAGAACAAAAATCATCAGTTTAATATTTTTAATGATTTCTCTTTTCATAATTGATTTAAACTATATTGGATATATATATATTGGTGGATTATTTGTCTTTGTAATTATTTTAATAATCTTATCGAGAGTACCTTTAAAATTATATTTAAAAAGTTTAAAACAAGTTATGTTCATTTTGCTATTTAGTTTCGTTTTTCAACTTTTATTTAATAGAACTGGTGAAGTGTTTAAATATTTTCCGGAAGTAACTTTAAATTTCACGATTCTTAATATTATAATATCAATTATAATTTTTGTAATATATATATTTACAAAGAAATTTATCCCAACTAAATTTTTATATTTAATTATTACAATAATCGCAATTATTTTAATATGGCATTATCCATTTGGCCAGAGTGTAATAAAAGAAGTTCACATCAAAATATATGAAAATGCACTTATAATGGGATTTTTCATTATCGCAAGGGTTTTTATTTTATTAATGTTTTCATCAATTTTAATGCTTACAACAAAACCGACAGATTTAAATAATGGTTTAGAATCGATTCTTAGCCCATTTGAAAAAATTGGTATTAAAACTAGTATTCTTGCGATGATGGTTTCAATTGCTTTGAGATATATTCCAACGCTTTTTAATGAAACAGAAAAAATCTTAAAAGCTCAAGCATCTCGTGGTGTAGACTTTAATGAAGGAAAACTAAAAGATAAAATTTCACAAATTATATCCTTATTAATTCCAATGTTTGTAATATCTTTTAAAAGAGCGACAGAACTTGCGGACGCAATGGAAGCGCGTGGATATATTCCCGGTGAAAAAAGAACAAAACTAAACGAAATGAAATTTAAATTTAAAGATGTTTTTTCATTAATAATCGTAATTGCTATTTTAATAGTCACAATAATAGGTAAAAAATTATGAAATATAAATTAATCGTCGAATATGATGGTAGTTATTTTCATGGCTTTCAAAGACAATTAAAAGAAAACTCAATCCAAGAACAATTAGAAAAAGTGTTGTCAGAAATAACTAAAGAAGAAATAAAAATAAATGGGGCAGGTAGAACAGATGCAGGAGTCCATGCATATGGCCAAGTAATTGCATTTAAAACATCAAGAAACATTCCAGAAGACAATTTAAAAAAAATAATGAATAAAAAACTTTATCCGCATATATATATAAGGAAAGCAGAAATTGTTTCAGATACATTTCATCCAAGAATTGATGCGATAAAGAAAGAATATCATTATAAAGTATCAATCAATAATTTTGATCCTTTAAAAGTAAATTATTACTATTTTTTTCATGACCGAATAGATATTTCAAAAATTAGAAAAGCAATGGAATATATTAAAGGAACACATGATTTTAAAAGTTTATGCAAACTAACGGAAGAAAAAACAACTATTCGAACAATTGAAAAATTCGATTTAGAAGTAAAAGATGGTATTTTAGAGTTTACTATTATTGGAGATGGTTTTTTAAGAAACATGGTAAGAATCATCATTGCCTTAGTTTTAAGAGCCGGTGAAGGAAAAATCAATGTAGATGATGTTGAAAAAATCATAAACGGAAAAAATAGACGCCTTGCACCTTGGGTAGCACCAGCAAATGGTTTATATCTGTGGAAAGTATATTATTAAAAGAAGCCTAGTAAAAATGCTAGACTTCTTTTTTAAACTATTTATTTTCATATTTCTTTTTTATCAATTCTTCGCCTATTTCAACTAATTTCTTAGTTCTTAATCCGCCTTGCATATATGGTTCTTTCGCAAATTCAGTAAAGTTATATTTATCATATAAAAGATCATGATTAGAAGGCTTTTTAATTTTTTGATTCTTATTTTTAAATTCTTTACTATTCATTTTTCTCACCTCAATATATTATTGGCAAATAAAAAGTTATCATACATTTTTTAATAAAAAATATAAATCACATTAAACTTGTAAAAAAAAGCCTAATGTGATATAATTATTTATAGATATATATAGTATGAGGTAAATTGATTATGAAAGGAATGTTTATAACTTTTGAAGGTAATGATGGCTCAGGAAAATCTAGTGCTATCCAAGCTGTTTATGATGAATTAATAAAAGAAAATTATAATGTAATTTTAACAAGAGAACCAGGTGGTTCTAAAATAGCAGAAAAAATTAGAACCATTATTCTTGATACAGATAATTTAGGAATGGATTCGAAAACCGAAGCATTATTATATGCGGCTAGTAGAAGAGAACATTTAATGAAAAAAATTATTCCTGCTTTAAATGAAGGAAAAATAATTTTATCAGACCGCTATTTAGATAGTTCACTTGTATATCAAGGAATCGCAAGAGAAATTGGCGTTAACGAAATATATAATTTAAATAAATTTGCAATTGACGATTATTTGCCTGATTTAACAATTATGTTAGCAGTTAGACCAGAAATTGGAATGGAACGAATAAAAAATAATCGCCATGAGTTTGACCGATTAGAACTTGAAAAATTAGAATTTCATCATAAAGTATATAATGGATACAAGGAAGTCGCAAAACTATATCCTAATCGAATTGTTATGATTGATGGTGAAAAATCAAAAGAAGAAGTTTTACAAGAAACAAAAAAAGTAGTGATGGATTTTATAAAATCGAGGGCTTAATATGGATATAAATCAACTAAAAGAAACGCAAAAAGAAGCCATTCAAATAATAACAAATAGTTACAAAAAGAATAAACTATCACATGCATATATCTTTGATGGTGAAAAAGGAACTGGTTGTATGGCAGCTGCAATGTATTTTGCGTCAATGCTATTGTGTGATGGTGAAGAAAAACCTTGTTTAAAATGTTCAACATGCATGAGAATAAAGGAAAATTCACACCCTAATGTTGTTTTAATTGAACCATTAAATGGAACAATCAAAAAAGAACAAATCACGGATTTAATAAAAGAATTTTCAATGACAAGTTTAGAAGCAGGACCAAGAATATATATAATTAATGATGCAGAAAAATTAAACCCATCATCAAGTAATGCATTACTTAAATTTTTAGAAGAACCAATACCAAATCGTTATGCAATTATTATTACAAATAACTATCGGTCATTACTTGATACAATAATTTCAAGATGTCAATTAATCCATTTTAAACCATTAAAAATTAGTAAAACAGTTGATTATTTTCAGTCATATGGAATAAATAAAGATATAGCATATATCTTAGCACATATTACTTCCGATATAGAAGCTGCTCAAGAATTAATCAAAGAAGGTACAATTACTGATTTACTTGACATCGCAAAAAAAGTAACTGAAGACATTAATAAAAAACGATCTCCATATATATCATTTTATACAAATTCAAAAATCTTGAAAGAATCAACAAAAAAAGAGACTCATGATATTTTTTTAACAATCTTAATGTTAATATGCGAAGAAAAAATCAAATATTTAAATCAAGAGACTAATTACTATTTTTCTAGCATTGTAAATAAAACATCAACCAGAAAAGGTAATTTAAATAAAGTAATAAGAGAATTAGAAATATATAGTAAATACAAAGAAAGAATAAAATATAATGTAAATTTAGAATTACAATACGCAAGTATGTTTGTAGAAATTGAAAGTGAGGTGAAATAATGGTTAAAATAGTAGGCGTACAATTTAAAGAAAATAACAAAACATATTATTTTGATTCAGTCGATTTTGTTTTTAAACAAAATGATCGAGTTATTGTTGACACCGCAAGAGGATTAGAAATTGGAACTGTAACTCTAAAAACAACAGAAGTATCAAAAGATACAATCGAATATGAATTAAAACCAGTCATTCGACTTGCAAATGAAAAAGATTTAAGATACGAAAAAGAAAATGAAAAAATGGCTATAAAAAGTTTTGAATTTTTTAAAGATAAAGTAAAAGAATTTAACCTTAACATGAAACCATTATATGCAGAATATACAATTGACCGCTCAAAAATAATTTTTTATTATGAATCTGAAGATCGCGTAGACTTTAGAGACTTATTAAAGGTATTAACACCTGAATATAAAATAAGAGTTGAACTAAGACAAATTGGACCACGTGAAGCTGCACGAGTAATTGGCGGACTTGGAATTTGTGGTAGAGAGCTTTGTTGTAAAACACATCTTCAAAATTTTAATTTTGTCACAATGAAAATGGCAAAAGAACAAGGACTAAGTTTGAACAATTCGAAGATTAGCGGTTGTTGTGGAAAATTAATGTGCTGTATTGCTTATGAATCAGAGATATATAAAGAGTTAAAAAAAGAAATTCCTGGTGTTGGAACAATTGTTTCTACCCCATCATGCAATTCTTGTAAAATAATCAGCGTTGATTATTTAAAGAAAATTGTCAAAACTGAAGAAGTAATTGGCGGAATGCCAGTAGTACACAATGTAAGCGATATAAAAGTTTTAAATGAAGAATTAAATTTTGCAGAAGAAGTCGAAGAAACAGTTGTCTTAACAGAAGAATTAGTTGTCGAAAATGTAATTGAAGAAGAAAAAAAGGAAGTAAATCCGAAAAAATTAAAATATGAAAAACGAATTAAAAAACAACGACAAAGAAGTCATAAATGATTTATTAGGCTATGAAGGATTAAAAATTATTCAACGTATAGATGCATTCAACTTTTCTTTGGATTCAACATTACTTGCGGATTTTGTTACAATAAACAAAAGAGATCAAAGAATTATTGATTTAGGATGTGGAAATGGTTATATTCCAATCTTTACAACATTGAGAACAAAATCAAATCAAATATATGGTGTAGAAATTCAACCTGATATATATGACCTTGCAAAAAGAAGTGTAAAATTAAATAACTTAGAAGAAAAAATAAACATCATCAATGATGATATGAAAAATTTACCAAACACATTTGAAAATGCATATTTCGATGTAATTACATGTAATCCTCCATATTTTAAATTTAAAGAATCTAGCAACATTAATCAAAATGATTATTTAACAATCGCTAGACACGAAGTCAAAATTACTTTAGAAGATGTACTTGAAGTTGTTCAAAAACTTTTAAAAGATGGTGGAACATTTGCGATGGTACATAGAACTGAAAGGTTAATTGATGTTATTGAAGCATTTCGAAACAAAGGGATTGAACCCAAAAAATTACGATTTGTTTATCCTAAAAAAACATCAACTGAAAGTATGATGATTTTAATCGAAGGCAAAAAAAGCAAAAACAAAGGTGGACTAAAAGTATTACCACCTCTTTATATATATAATAAAAATGGTAAATATACAAAAGAAGTTTTAAATATATTTAACTATCAAGAGGAAAAAGCATGCTAAGACAAAAAAGTTTTCAAAACGAAAATTCTAAAATATATATCGTTGGAACACCAATTGGCAATTTAGAAGATATTACAATAAGAGCTTTAGAAACATTAAAAAAAGTTGATATTATTTATTGTGAAGATACACGAAACACAACGAGACTCCTTAGTCATTATAATATAACTAAAAAGTTAAAAAGTTATCATTTATTCAATGAAAATGATATAACAAATGAACTTATTCAAAGAGTTAAAAATGGCGAAAATGTTGCAATCGTAAGTGATGCGGGAATGCCTTGTATCAGTGACCCTGGATTTTTAGCAGTTAGGGATGCAGCAAAAGAAGGGATAGATGTTGTTATTGTGCCTGGAGTCAGTGCTGGCCTTATGGCAGTAGTTGCATCAGGGATATCGTGTAGTAAGTATTATTATGCTGGATTCTTAAATAGTAAACCTGGAAAAAGATTAGAAGAATTAAAAAAACTATCTTCAAAAGAAGAAACATTAATTATATATGAAGCACCTCATCGGATAAAAGAAACATTAGAATTAATTCTTCAAGCAATGGGAAATCGTTATATTGTTCTTGCAAGGGAATTAACTAAAAAATATGAAGAATATTTAAGAGGAACTGTTACAGAAATATTAGAAGTAGTTGATACTTTAAAAGGAGAAATGGTCATCATTGTTTCTGGACAAACCAAAGAAGAAAAAGTAAAAGATTTAAATGAATTAACAATAAAAGAACATTACAAATATTATACAAGCCAATGTATTGAAAAAAAGGAAGCCTTAAAGCTAGTCGCAAAAGACCGTAATGTTTCAAAAAGCATAATTTACCAAGAAATTTTTGGAAAAAATAAGGATGAATAAATGTCACAAATTGGAAATATCGATTGGTACCAAACATTACATATCTTTTATGTAATTAATATTCAAAAAGAAACGATCGAAAAAATAAAAATCCATGATTTAATTAATGAATCTTTAAAAATTATAAAAGAAAAAGAAAATGAAGATTTAAAAATTAAACTAGCTATTTTACAAATGACAAATAATTTAGAATGGATCAAATCAAAAAGCAAAAATATTAAAGGGCTAAGTTATTCTAATAATTCTAATATGACATTAATGTTAGAAGAATTAAATCAAAAATTAAAATCAAATCGTTTCTTAAAAACAAAAATGGGAATCAATTTTCCAGTCATAATTTTTATTACTGATTCTTATACTAAAGAAGACTATATAAATACTTTAAATAATTTAAGAAACAATTATTGGTATAAAAATGCATATAAGTTATGTTTTACATTAAACAATTTAAATTTAGAAAAACTTGTTGATATTGTAGGTAGTAACAAAGTAACAATTAAAATTAATGATGTTACTACTTTAAATAAAATAAATAGTTTTACAATAAATGAATTCACAAACAAAGATTCAAAAAGCGGTTTACAAATTATTAATAACGCAAAGAAATTAAAAATCATTAATGAATTTAACCTTGTAACTGAAAAAGGAACGATGCCTGAAGAAGATACAATGAATTTAAATTCATATGATGATTTACCTTTTTAAAAAATAATTAACGAAGCTTATCAAATGATAAGCTTTTAATAATTTAAAGAGGAAAAAATTAAAAAGTAAAAATAAAGTATAATGTTTTCAAAAAAAATAAAAAATGATTAATATTGCAAAAAATAATAAAATGTGGTATAATAAGAAAGTGTGAAAATAAATTAGGAGGATTTATTATTATGGCAAAAAAAGTTTTCCAATCAATGGATGGAAACCAAGCAGCAGCCCATGCTGCGTATGCCTTTACTGAAGTAGCAGGCATATACCCAATTACTCCGTCATCTCCAATGGCTGAGTATGCTGAACAATGGGCATCTCAAGGAAAGAAAAATTTATTTGGTATGCCAGTTAAAATTGTTGAAATGCAATCTGAAGCTGGTGCTGTGGGAACTGTTCATGGTTCTTTACAATCAGGTGCTTTAACAACAACATTTACAGCAAGCCAAGGTTTATTGTTAAAGATTCCTAACATGTATAAAATTGCAGGTGAATTATTGCCAGGCGTTATCCACGTTTCTGCTCGTAGTTTAGCTGCTCAAGCATTATCAATTTTTGGTGACCACCAAGACGTAATGGCATGTCGTCAAACTGGTTTTGCAATGCTTGCTACATCAAGTGTACAAGAAGTAATGGATTTAGCAGGCGTAGCTCATTTAGCAGC
>CAYVQA010000048.1:5225-10572 GCA_964453965.1 uncultured Staphylococcaceae bacterium | reverse complement strand
ACTTATTGATGAAGAAAACACAACATTAAAAGAAGTAAATGCGAAAAAAGAGATACATGATAATTATATAAAATATCAATTTAATGAAAATAATGACTATACAACATATAAAATATTTAAAGATTCAATTGAAATTATAAACAACAATAATGGAACAATTGTTCAAGTATTATTATCTAATAGAATATCTTCTAAAGCAAAGGTTATATTTAAAAACAATGTTATTCCTTTAAAAATTAAATTAATTAAATTTGAAATAATAGAAAATATAAAATATAAAATAGACTATTTACTAGAAGAAAATAAACATTTAATTCTTATCAAAGAAAAATAAAATATATAAAAAGATTCTTATATTTATATCTTTAGATATGAGAATCTTTTTATATTTAAAACAAACCAAAAAAAGAAAATATCAAATGCTTGCTAAAATTAAAAAAATATAGTATAATGATATATAATAAAAGAAAGGGAGTAAAAAACTTTATGAACAATAATGAAATATTACCTACTGATTCTCTTCTTGAAGTAGCAATAAAATTACTAAGATCAAAGAAAAAGCCTAAAAAGCTAAAAGACATAATCAAAGAAACAATGCAAAAAAAAGGCTTTACAGTTGATGAAGCGAAAGAATTAATTCCACAATTTATTTTAGATTTTCAAACATCAGGATATTTTGTTTATTTAGGCGATGACGAATGGGATTTAAAAGAACGTCAATCAATTGATAAACTAGATAAGATTGAAAAAGACAACATCATCGAAGAAGAAGAAAACGAAGAAGTAAAAGAAAATGAATTAAAAGACGAAGAAGAAACTGAAGAAACTGAATCAGAAGACGACGAAGATAATGACGATGATGATAACAAAGATGATGACGAAGATGATGATTTAGAAGAAGCCTTAAAATCAGCTAAAAAAGAAAAACAATTAGATGATGATGAATATGATGAAAATGATGACTTCTATGAATTTGATGAAGAAAGAGGCTTAGATTAAAATAAAAAATGATATAGCAAAATAAGCTATATCTTTTTTAAAAAGAATATATATGTCAAATATAAAAGCAAAAAAACAATATGGACAAAACTTTTTAAAAGATCAAAATATCATTAAAAAAATCGTATCATCATCTGATATTGACGAAAATACTACAGTAATTGAAATAGGACCAGGTACTGGCGCATTAACTGAAGAATTAGTAAAATATGCAAAAAAAGTAATATGTTATGAAATAGATCATGATATGGTAGAAATATTAAACGAAAAGTTTAAAAATATAAAAGATGAAAAATTACAAATAATTGAAAAAGACTTCTTAAAAGCCGATTTACAAGAAATCATTAAAAAAGATGAAAAATACACCATCACCGCGAATCTACCATATTATATAACAACACCAATCCTTTTGAAAATATTAGAAGAATTAAACTTTATCGATAATATAACAATCATGATTCAAAAAGAAGTTGCCCAAAGGTTAGCAGGAAAGCCATCAACAAAAGACTATAATGCCTTAAGTGTTTTAGTTCAATATAAGCATACGGCTAAAATCTTATTCGATGTAAGTAAAAATTCTTTTGATCCAGTGCCTGAGGTTACAAGTTCAGTAATTCAAATAACTAAAAAAACGATAACTGATGAACCAATCTCTGAACCTTTTTTCTATGAATTTAATCGAAACATTTTTAAAATGCGGCGAAAGACATTGATAAATAATATCAAAGAAACTTATAAAAATATATATACTAAAGAAGAAATTGAAAATATCTTAACAAAAAATAATTTAGATTTAAAAATAAGAAGTGAAAACTTAACTGTTCAACAAATTATAAATTTATCAAATGATTTTTATTTACAAAAAAATCACGCATAAATAAAATCCAGCATATATTAAAATAGGTGATTAATATATGTTTAAAATAAACGATATCGTTTATATTGATAATAATCATAATGAACTATATAAAATAAAAAATATTAATGGTTCGAATGTTTTGCTTATTGGTTATAATACAAGAAATCTAATAAATATAAATATCGATAAAATTCATCTTGCAAAAAACGAAATGATTAATGATGAAAAAAAAGCAGACGAAGAACGATATCAAAAAATAATCACTACAAATAAAACAAGATTAAAAAGAAGAGTCTTATATGGAAGAATTCTTCATATCGATGGTGATAAAGAATTTTTAGATAGCTGCTTAAAACTATATAAAGAACTAAATATATATGCCTATGGATTAAATATTAATGAAAAAGAAATATATTCAAAAATCACAAAAATATATGAAGAAATTACACCAGAAATAGTTGTAATAACAGGTCATGATCAATATAATGGTGAAGACATTAAAAACCTAGATAACTACGAAAATACAACTTATTTTATGAAAGCTATAAGAAATCTAAGAAAGATTAGTCAAAGTGTAATAATTATAGCAGGAGCTTGTGCATCAAATTTTGAAGCCTTAATTGCGAGTGGCGCAAACTTCGCATCAAGCCCAAAAAGAGTAAACACTCATACGTATGATCCAGCCGTAGCCGCAATCAAAGCCTCAACAACACCATTTGACCGAAAGATTGATTATAATTCGATTATTAAATATATCGAAGCTGGAAAAGATGCTTTGGGTGGAATTGAAACTTATGGCACAATGAAACTTATTTTATAAAAAGTTTTTAGGAGAAAAATATGAAACTAAAAGCATATGCAAAAATAAATATCTATTTAAAAGTATTAGGAAAAAATAACAATTATCATAATTTAAAAATGATAAATGCAAAAGTAAATTTATATGATACAATAAAAATTAAAAAAAGCAAAAACGATCAATTAATTTTTAAAAATAATAAACTATTAAATTCAAAAAAAGATGATTTAATTTTAAAAATATTAAAATTTTTGAAAGAAAAATATAACATAAAAAAATCATATAAAATAATCATCAAAAAAAGAATTCCCATTCAAGCAGGCCTTGGCGGTGGAAGCAGTGATGCTGCGGAAATTGCAAAATATATAATCAAAGATAACAATATTAATCTAACAATTAAAGAATTAGAAAAAATATTAGTAACATTTGGTTCGGATATTCCTTATTGTTTACATAACGAAATATGTTTAGTGGAAAACATTGGTGATAAAGTAACTCCATTAAATAATCAATTTATATATATAAATAAAGATATCCTAATTATTAATCCTAATCTTTTAACTCCAACGAAAGAAGTATTTAAAAAGTATGATGAAATAAATATATATAAAAAAGAAGAAAAAATCGATTTTTTTAAAACAAATGACTTAGAAAAAGCATGCTTTTTAGTTCAACCTAAAATGAAAGAAGCAAGAAATTACCTAAATACTATTTTTAATGAAAACTTAATAATGAGTGGAAGTGGCTCTACATATATTGCGCTAGTTGACAAAAATATTAGTAAAATGATATATAAAAAAATAAAAAAAGAAAAGAATTGGTTTGTTTCAATCAACCAAATAATTGAGGTAAAAGATGGAATTCGTTCAAAAATTAGAAACAAATGATTTAATAAATCTAAATTTACATATTTTAAAACAAAATAAAAAAATCGTAATTAATACAATTATTATAAGCATCATCGCATTAATTGCAGGAATATATGCAATTACAATAAAAAAGGTATTAATTGGTATTATCTTTTTTCTTGTAATGATTTTAGCTATCATTGGTATCCCTTTAATCTTTAAAGCATTAGTTAAAAAACAAGTTAAAAAAAGTATGATGAAAAGAAAAACATGGGATATTTTAGTTAAAATAGATGATGCAGGAATATATTACACATTTAAAGATGAAAATCTTGAAAAAGTTGATAAATATATTTGGGGAGACATGTATTATGCTATTGATGAAAAAGGATATATATATATTCAAATTAGTCAATTTACATATTTAATCATTAAAAAACAAGATTCTTCAGATATTCAAGAACTAGAAAATTATTTTAAAAAGAACTTAAAAGAAGGAATTAGATACTTTCAAAAAAAATAAATTATTATTTAACTTGATAAAAACGTTTTCATATGATACAATTATAGTGAATTAAATAAAATTTAATAAAAGGAGATGTATCACATGACGATTACAGATGTAAGAATTCGTTTAATTGAAGGAGAAAGTAGACTAAAAGCAATTGTTTCAATTGTAATAGATGGTGCCTTCGCAGTACATGAATTAAGAATTATTGAAGGACGCGAAGGATTATTTGTTGCGATGCCTAGCAAAAAAATAGGTGAGGACAAATTTAAAGATATTGCTCATCCAATTAATAAAGAAACAAGAACAGAAATTGAAAAAGCAGTTCTTGATAAATACCAAGAAATGACAGCATAAGAAATACCCTAAAGGGTATTTTTTCTTTATCTAATATTTAAAACAAATAAAATAGAAGGAATAAAATAAACTTTACTAAATTAAATAAAAAATTATATCGTTTTGTTCTTGAAAAAAAATAGATATTAGTGTATAATGTAAACATAGAAGAAAGATAAGGAGACTACAATAGATTATGCAAAAAATAGCAAATGAAATTAGAGCACTTACATTAAAATGTATTGCATCACTTGGCTCTGGTCATATTGGCGGAAGTTTATCAATTGTTGATGTATTAACATCATTGTATTATAAACACATGAATATTGATCCTAAAAATCCTCATATGGAAGGCCGTGATAGATTAGTTGTTTCAAAAGGTCATGCGGGACCTGCAGTTTATGCGACTTTAGCACATAAAGGGTATTTTGATGAAAAAGAATTAGAAACACTAAATAAATTTGGTACTAATTTACCTAGTCATTGCGATATGAACAAAACAATTGGTGTTGATATGACAACTGGTTCCCTTGGTCAAGGAATATCATGTGCAGTAGGACTTGCAGTTGGATCAAAAATAAAGAAAGATAATGCAAGAATATATTGTATTATTGGCGACGGTGAAAGCCAAGAAGGCGAAGTTTGGGAAGCTGCAATGTTTGCAAACCAACATAAACTTGATAATTTGACCTTATTCTTAGATTATAATAAATTACAATTAGATGATTATTTAGAAAAAATAAATACTCTAGGCGATGTAAAAGCAAAATGGGAATCATTTGGATTTAAGACAATATATATAAATGGCAATAATTTAGATGAAATTGACCAAGCGATTACAACTGCAAAAAATACAAAAGGAGTTCCTACAATGATTATATTAGATACAATCAAAGGAAAAGGTGCTTCGTTTGTTGAAAAAGCAACTTATAAAAATCATAGCATGCCAGTAACAAAAGAAAATCTTGTGGAAGCATTAAAGGAATTAGGTGAATAAA
>CAYVQA010000048.1:0-5125 GCA_964453965.1 uncultured Staphylococcaceae bacterium | reverse complement strand
ATGCCAGTAACAAAAGAAAATCTTGTGGAAGCATTAAAGGAATTAGGTGAATAAAATGGAATTCAGACAAAAATTAGCACTAACTCTTGATGAATTAATGGCAAGAGATGATAAAATTGTTATTTTAGACGCAGATTTATCAAGACCAAATGGAACAAGTCCTTTATATGAAAAATATCCTGATAGATGTATTAATTGTGGAATCCAAGAACAAAATATGGTAGGCGTTGCAGCTGGTCTTGCTGCATATGGATTTAAACCGGTTGTTGTTACATTTACCCCTTTTGCGACAAGAAGGGTATGTGACCAAATTGCAATTTCTGTTGCATATGCAAAAAACAAAATAACAATTATTGGAACAGATCCCGGAATTACTGCTGAGTTAAATGGCGGAACACATATGTCTATGGAAGATATAGGGGTTATTAGAAGCATTCCAACAATGACTATATATGATGCAGTTGATTGCAATCAATTAGGACAAGCATTAGAACAAGTAATCAATTATGAAGGACCAGTATATGTTAGAATGCCAAGAAAATCTCGTCCAGATGTCTTTGATGAAAATTATAAATTTACATTATTTAAATCAGATGTTGTAAAAGAAGGAACAGATGTAACGATAATTGCATCAGGAACGATGGTGAAAGAAGCAATTGATGCTACAGAAATTCTAAAAAATGATGGAATAAATGCAGAAGTAATAAGCTTAAATACTATCAAACCATTAGATAAAAATACTATTTTAACATCAGTTAAAAAAACAAATAAAGTCGTAACAGTTGAAAATCATAACGTAGTTGGCGGTGTTTTTGCTGCTGTTGCAGAACTCTTATCACAAGAATACCCAGTAAGAATTTTACCAATTGGTGTTCAAGATGAATTTGGCCAAGTTGGTAAATACGATGATTTAAGCAAATACTATAAAATGACTGTAAATGATATTGTAAACGCAACAAAAAATATTTGTAAATAGGAAAAAATCAACAAGCATTTTTTAATAAAAAAGAACATTTCAGAAAAGAATTACATAAAAAACAAGGAAAATAATTAAACAAAGAGGTGTAATAAATGGCTATTGTTCATGAAAAAAAGATTAAAATTTTTTCACTAAATTCAAATCTTCCCCTTGCAAAAGAAATAGCAGATTATATAGGCGTTGAACTTTCAAATTGTGAAGTAAACAAATTTGCAGATGGTGAAGTGCAAGTAAATATAACAGAAACTGTAAGAGGACATAAAGTCTTTGTGGTTCAACCAACATCGACACCGGTAAATGATCATTATATGGAATTATTAATAATGATTGATGCTTTAAAAAGAGCATCTGCAGATGAAATTAACGTTGTAATGCCTTATTATGGATATTCAAGACAAGATCGTAAAGCAAAGTCAAGACAACCAATTTCTGCAAAACTAATTGCGGATTTACTTCAAGCAGCAGGCGCAGACAGAGTTTTGTCGCTTGATTTACATGCAGATCAGATTCAAGGATTCTTTAATATTCCGATTGATAACTTTTTTGCTGGACCTATTTTTGCAAAATACATTAAAAATTTAAAACTTGATGATGTCGTTGTAGTATCACCAGACCATGGTGGAACGACAAGAGCTAGAAGACTTGCTGAAGCGATTGAAGCACCTATTGCTATTGCTGATAAACGTAGACCAAAACCAAATCAAGCTGAAATAATGAATATAATTGGTGATGTAAAAGACAAAAATGCAATCATAATTGACGACATGGTAGATACAGCAGGAACTCTAACAGCTGTTGCAAATTTTATTAAGAACCAAGGCGCGAAAACAGTTTTTGCATGCTGTAGTCATGCACTTCTATCTGGTAACGCGATGGATAAAATAAACAATAGTGCAATTGATAAATTAATTTGCACTAATTCAGTAAAATTATCAGATGATAAATTAAATAATCCAAAAATAATTCAACTTTCAGTTGGAGAATTACTTGGAAAAGGAATATTAAATATTATTGATGACAAACCAGTAAGTGATTTATTTTACTAATTAGAGGAACATATGGAACCATTCTACAAAGATACAAATGAAAGATTAGATTTTAAATTATCGAGAAAAAAATTTAATTGTCCTAAAGTAAAAGAATACGAAGAAGTCGCAAAAGAAAGCGATGTTTCGAAAGAATACTTTTCAAATCAATATAAAACGAAAATTGTAAAAACAGCAGTTAGAATGAAATAAACAATAATGAATTTTTAAAGACACCTATAGAAAGACAACTAAGGGGTGTCTTTTATTTTACAAAAAAGCAAAATTTATGTGAAAAAAAATTTACTTTCTTGACATTTTATATAAAAAAGTGTAATATATTATAGCAAAAATAAATCAATTCAAATTTGAATAATTTATTAAATTAACGGAGGAAATATGAAAAATTTTTTTAAAAAAGCATTTTTACTTTTAATGGTAGTTTTCTCTGCTATAGCAATCGCTAGTTGTAATAAAAACAGCGATGATACTATTTATTATGAAGTAAAATACATGGTTGAAAATACAGAGATGGCGAAGTACTTTGTTGAAGAAGGACAAACTGCATCCCCTATTGCAGCAAAAGAATTTGATGACAAAACATTCAAATATTGGACATTAAATGGAAAAGAATATGATTTCGCTACACCAGTAACATCTGATTTAACATTCATTGCAGAATATACAAGTAACGAAACACCTGATACACCTGTTACTAATGTGCCTGATGAAGTGAAAGATGAACTTCAAAAAATTGTTGCAGATGCAATTTATTCTGTTGTTGAAGTAAATACAACTGAAAATTTAAAAGCAAAATATATAGCTACAAAAGGTAACTTAACTACTACTATTTACTATTTAGAAAAAGCAAATACATTTACAACTGTCAAAATGTATGTTGGCGTTAATAGTGGAAAGATTATTAATGTTGTTGTAACTGCGAGCGATACACTTGGAAAAAATGATAGTTTTAACGGAACAACACTTGGTGTAATTGGTTCAACCAGTTCAAATCTTGATGACAATTTTACAGCTGTTACAGGCGCAACGATTTCAAGCACTACTGTAAAAGAATTACTTGCTTATGCATTAGAATTATATGAAACTGATAATGAAGGTTCATCTGATAATCAAATGGTAACAGTTACTTTTGATACTGATGGCGGAACAAAAATTAATACATTAACAGTTGAAAACGGAAGCACATTTGTTAGACCAAATGATCCGACACGTTCTTTATATCATTTTACTGGTTGGTACTTAAATGATAAACCATATGACTTTACTGCTCCAGTAACAAAAGATATAACACTTACTGCAAAATGGGTTACTATCTTCCAATTTGACAGCAAAACTCAAACAATCGTTGATGCTGTAGATTTAGCAGGAGATGTAGAAATTCCAACATTAATTAATGGTGTAAAAGTATTAAATTTAGGCGAAAATTTATTTAAAGGAAATGAAAGCATCACAAGCGTAACAATTCCATCAACAATTGAAAATATCAAATTCAGCGCTTTTGAAGGATGTACAGCTTTAGAAAAAGTAACGTTCTTAGCAGATGAAAACTCAAATCCTATTACATTTGGAATAAATTTATTCAAAGGATGTACTTCATTAAAAGATATTACAATCCCTGTAAATGCAAATACGGTTGCAGCTGGCATGTTTGAAGGATGTACTTCTCTTAAAAAAGTACCATTTGCTGGATGCGCAACATCTATCGGTAATACTGCATTTAAAGGATGCACTGCACTAGAAGAAATCACATTACCAGAAGGACTTGCTACAATTGACAAAAATTCATTTGAAGGATGCACACAACTTGGAGCGATTACATTCCCTGAAAGTTTAGTTGTAATTGGTGAAGAATCATTTAAAGATTGTACTTCATTAGTAAGAATATTTATTCCTGCTAAAGTATACAATATTAATTTAAAGGCATTTGATGGCTGTACAAATCTTGGCACAATTAGTGTTTCTGCTGATAACGCAAAATATTCAAGCATAGATGGAGCTTTATATAATAAAGCTGCAACAACATTAATGTTAGTTCCAAATAGAACTTTAAAAACATTTGAAATTGTATCAACAGTAACTTCAATCGATACAAATGCATTTGCAAATCTTACGAACTTAGAAACTATTACAGTTAGCGAAGAATCAACTAAATATGTTGCGGAAAACGGAGTTTTGTATTCAAAATCAACATATCAAGGAAAAGATGTTACTAAGCTTGAACTTATTCCAGCAAAATTTGAAGGAATTGTAAAATTCTTAGCCGATACAAAAAATACCGCATCTAATGTATTTGCAAATTGCCCAAATATTACAGGAATAGAAGTTGATCCTGAAAATGAATGGTATGTAGAGATTGATCATATAATTTATAGTAAAATCACTTATAGTTATAATAATAGCACATACTATACATTAGTCGTTGCAAATCGCAATTATGCTGGTGTTGCGACAATATTGAAAGATACAACCGGAACATTATCTACTGTTGTAGCTGATGCGTTTATTAATACAACTTTAACTGGTATTAGAATTACTTGGGATAAACCTAAAGCATCAATCAGCACTAATATTTTTGCAAGCGTTCCAGAAGGATTTAAAATTTATATTCCAAATGGAACAACATCTGCGTTTACAACAAATAATACTAAATGGAGTGGAATTAAAGATATTGTTGCAAGTATGATTGTAGAAGATACTGCAGAATAAACTGAAAACTTATCCGAAAATTAAAAAATCAGCACTAAGACTAAAAAAAGTCTTAGTGCTTTTTTTAAAAAAATAAAAAAGTTTAAAAAAATAAAAGCATTTTATTTGTACATAATCACACTTTTTGGTATAATATACAAGCTTGCCTAATTTATTACTAATTTTTATTAGCAAAATAAATTAAAAAGCAATAGCAATTTAAAAATATTTTTCAAAAGATGAGCATTTCACTTGATAATATATTTTTAATTTGATATAATAATAAAGCATATGTAATTAAGCGATTGCTTTTTTACATTTAGATTTGATCTTTGAAAACTGAACAGAGCAAATGGAGCTGGATAAAACTTTATTATTGAGAGTTTGATCCTGGCTCAGGATTAACGCTGGCGGC
>CAYVQA010000047.1:7200-10713 GCA_964453965.1 uncultured Staphylococcaceae bacterium | reverse complement strand
TCGTCATTCATCCAAACGATATCGTCAGAGAATATGGAGCTGATACATTAAGATTATATGAAATGTTTATGGGACCTTTAGAAGCAAGTAAGCCTTGGAGTGATCAAGGTGTTGATGGTGCTCATCGATTTATCGAACGTGTTTATCGTATTATGATTGAATCAAATGCTATTGTTGAAACAGAAGTTAAAGAATTAGAACGCGTTTATCACCAAACAGTTAAAAAAGTAACTAATGATTTTGAAAATTTATCGTTTAATACCGCCATTGCTCAAATGATGATTTTTATTAATGAAGTGTATAAAGTTGGAAAATGTCCAAAAGAATATGCATTAGGATTTATTAAAATGTTTAGCTGCATTGCGCCACATATTGGTGAAGAAATTTGGCAATTGTTAGGAGGAAAAGATACAATTGCTTATGAATCTTGGCCTACCTACGAAGAAGAAAAAACCAAAGAACAAGAAATAACTTTAGTTGTGCAAATTAATGGTAAAGTTCGTGCTAAACTAAATGTAGCAGCAAATCTAACTAAAGAAGAACAAGAAAAAGCAGCTCTTGCATGTAACCGAATTATTGAATTACTTAATGGCGCAACGCCTAAAAAGGTTATTATTGTTCCTAATCGATTAGTAAATATCGTTTTATAATTAAAAATGATTTTGAAATTTCAAACGTATTATTAAGTATGAAGGAAATTTCAATCAACAATATTTTTAATTTTTTAATGTTATTAAAAAAAACCAAAATCAAAATTGAATTTAATATAATTGGTTATGAAACCTATATTATTATTCAATTTAAGGATCATATTATTTTGAATCAAAAAATAATTAATAATTTATTAATTCAAAACAAATTAGAGATTTATTGGTTTACGGATTATGAAGAATTATATCAATGGGGTGAATTCATAATTGATAATTCTTCATTAATTCATATCATTTTTATTGGTTAAATGGAGGATTTAAAATGAAAGTTAATCTTAAAACAAAACACAACTTAGAATTATCTAATAAAGAAAAGGAATATGCAACATCAAAAGTAATGGCATTGGAAGAATTATTTAACCACCGTCATGAAGTAAATGCTAATGTTCTTATTAGCTTACATTCAAATATTTATCAAGTTGAAATAACAATTCCAACCAAACATATTATTTTAAGAGCTGAATGCAAAGGTGATTCATTATATGCGGCACTTGATATGGCAACAGATAAAATAGAACGTCAATTCTTACGTCATAAAGATAAAGTTAACTCTTTAATCAAAAAACGTGAAGGTATCGCCAATTATTATAGTAAAGCCCAAGATGAACAAGCTGATTCACAAGTTATTAAAAATAAACAAGTTGACGCAACAAGAATGTCAGTTGATGAAGCGATTCTACAATTAGAAATGTTAGACCATGATTTCTTCTTATTTATTAATGAAGAAACAAATAAGCCAACAGTAGCTTATTTAAGAAAGGATGGAAACTACGGAACAATTGAATTAAAATAGTAAAACTGCTTGTTTATCTATTTATAATTAAATTAGTTTTGTAATATAAATCTAGCATCTTAATATATATTTTTAAAATTGACTTTAAATTCTTAATATCAAATAAAGAATAAATAAACTATAAACTCATAATAAAAATTAATTAAGTAATGGCAAAATAAATGCTGATCCATTATTAATGGGTTAGCATTTTTCTTGGCATAAGAAAGGAGAAAATATGACAAAAGAAACATATGAACAATTATTACAAGATAATGAACAATTCATCACAATGTACCTTCAAAAAGATAATAAATTGTCAAAATGGCGTTTAATTACTTTTATAATATTTATGATATTTCTTGCTAGTTCCTTTTTTATGCCAGGAATAAGAATTCTGATAATTTTATTAATGATTATTAGTATGATTGCTTTTATTGCATTAGTTATCATTCATCGTGGTATTACAGAAACACTAAATAAATATAAATTTAAAAAAGAAGTTCTTAATGAATATATTGATCGTTATTCTAATAATTGGCATAAATTTAAAAATGATGGTAATGAATTTGATACTAAAGATAATCAAAATATTTTAAGTGATTTAGATATTATTGGAAATGAATCACTTTATAAGTTTTTGTGTGTCGCAAAAACAAAAGAAGGAAAAAATAAATTAATTAAACGTTTATCAAATAATTATTTGTCTCAAGATGAATTAATAACACGTCAAAAATCAATTAAAGATATTATTGAAAATATTGATTTTTCACTTGATTATCAAGTTGCTTTAAAACAATATGAAAGAAATTTTGAAATGGCAAGTTTAACTTATTTAAAAAGTGAATTAAATAAAGAACATAAACAAAAAAATTTACCTTTAATTTTAAATACTTTAATTACTATTTTAACTTATCTATCACTTTTATTATTAAAAATAAATTTTGCATTAGGATTAAGTATATTCTTTTTCTTTTTAATAATTAATTTTATCTTTTCAAAAATATATGCCAAAAAATATAAAGATGAAATTGCACTTATGAATGAATTAAGTGTTTTATATAATTTATATTCACCAATGATTAATTGTATTCAAAATGCGAAATTCACTGATGAAACATTATTTAAATATCAATATCGTGTACTTGAATTTGATACTGATAAAAATAAAAAAATAAAACAATTTTCAAACTTTAAAATTTATCAAAACAATATTCTTGCATGCATAATAGTTAATGGATTATTTCCTTTTACAACAATAAGATTAAAACAATTTTCAAATTTTATTACCAATAATAAACAATTATTACTATCAATTCCTGATGTTGTTTCAACACTTGAAGAACTCGTAAGCCTTGCAATAATTGGACAAATAAAACAAAATACATCAATGCCATCTTATCTTGAAGAAAGAAAAATTGTTTTTGAAAACTTAACTCATCCATTGATTAATGAAGATGTAGTAATTGGCAATGATTTTTCGACAAAATGTGAAACAACAATTATAACTGGTTCAAACATGAGCGGAAAAACATCATTCTTAAGAACTATCGGAATCAATTTAATTTTAATGCAAGCAGGAACTGTTACAACATCAAAAAGTTTTTCCGCAAGTTATTTTAAAATTTTTACATCAATGCGTATAACTGATGATATTAGCAAAGGAATTTCTTCATTTTATCGTGAATTATTAAGAATCAAAGAAGCAATCGATTATGCAAAAACAAAAGAACCAATGATTGCTTTAATTGATGAAGTATTTAGAGGAACAAACGCAAACGATCGAATAACTGGTGCGATTGCAATGATTAAATTTTTACAAATGCAAAATGTCATTTTATTAATAACAACACATGACCAACAATTATGTACAATTGAAAACGTTAATTTAAACAATTATTATTTTAGTGAATATTATAAAGATGATCAAATTAAATTTGATTATAAAATAAAAGAAGGAATTTGTCCAACAACAAATGCTTTATATTTAATGAAATTAGCAGGAATTATAAAATAATATAAAGAATATTA
>CAYVQA010000047.1:0-7100 GCA_964453965.1 uncultured Staphylococcaceae bacterium | reverse complement strand
ATTATAAAATAATATAAAGAATATTACTTGAAATAAAATCAAAATTTTGATATAATTATTAATTAGAGAGGAAGTGTCATAATGTTTAAACAATTATTTGACCCGGGATATAAAGAATTAATTAAATGTTCGAAGTTAGCTGATAAAGTATTAGCTTTAGAAGATGAATATCGAAATTTATCAGATGAAGCTTTAAAACATAAAACAATCGAATTTAAAGAACGCTACAAAAATGGTGAAACACTCGATTCCCTTTTAGTTGAGGCTTTTGCGACAGCAAGAGAAGCTGGGCGACGAGTTTTAGGCTTAATGGCTTTTAAAGTACAAATTATCGGTGCCGCTGCAATCCATTTTGGTAATATTGCAGAAATGAAAACTGGTGAAGGTAAAACTCTTACTTCAGTTATGGTTGCTTATTTAAATGCATTATCTGGTGAAGGGGTCCACATCGTAACAGTTAATGAATATTTAGCATCTTATCAATCTGAAGAAATGGGAAGAATTCACAATTTCTTAGGCATTACAGTAGGTTTAAATTTACGTGAATTAACACATGAAGAAAAGAAAGCAGCTTATCAATGTGATATTACTTATTCAACTAATAATGAATTAGGTTTTGACTATTTACGTGACCATATGGTAATTTATAAAGAACAAATGGTTCAACGTCCAAAATTAAATTTTGCGATCGTCGATGAAGTTGACTCAATTTTAATCGACGAAGCAAGAACACCATTAATTATTTCTGGCGGTGAAAAACGTGGACCTAATTTATATGCTCAAGCAAACACTTTTGTAAAGACTTTAAAAGAAGAAGATTATGATATCGATATCAAAGTTAAACACGTAACACTAAGTGAAAGTGGAATGGCTAAAGCTGAAAAATATTTTGGTGTTGATAATTTATATGATATGCGATATGTAAATTTAGTTCATCACATTAATAATGCTTTAAGAGCAAACCATATAATGGTTAAAGATGTTGATTATGTCGTACAAGATGGTACAGTTATTATTGTTGACCAATTCACAGGCCGTTTAATGCATGGAAGACAATATAGTGAAGGTTTACATCAAGCTTTAGAAGCAAAAGAAAATGTTGAAATTAAGAAAGAAACAAAAACTTTGGCAACTATCACTTTCCAAAATTATTTTAGAATGTATTCAAAACTTTCAGGAATGACTGGTACTGCTAAAACGGAAGAAGAAGAATTCAGAAATATCTACAATATGTTTGTAGTTGAAATTCCTACAAATAAACCGGTTATTAGAATTGATGCGCCTGATTATATTTTCAAAACGGCAAAAGCAAAATATCGAGCTGTTGCGGAAGACATTAAAGCAAGACACGAAAAAGGTCAACCAGTTTTAGTTGGGACAATTGCAATTGAAACTTCGGAACTTATTTCAAGTTATTTAAAGAAAATGGGAATACCTCATACTGTCTTAAATGCTAAACAACATGAAAAGGAAGCATTAATCATCGAAAAAGCAGGTCAAAAAGGCGCAGTTACGATTGCGACAAATATGGCTGGACGTGGTACAGACATTAAACTTGGCGAAGGCGTTGCTGAACTTGGTGGACTCGCCGTAATTGGAACTGAACGTCATGAATCAAGACGTATTGATAATCAGCTTCGTGGTCGAAGTGGTCGTCAAGGTGATCCAGGTTTTTCAAGATTCTATTTATCATGTGAAGATGAATTAATGATTCGTTTCGGTGGAGAACGTTTTGAAAAATATATTGGCTATTTAACAATGGATAAAGAATCGGGAACTGAAACACCATTAGAATCAAAAATGATGTCTAATTTTGTTGAATCTGCTCAAAAGAAAGTTGAAGGAAGTAACTACGATCGTCGTAAAAATGTTGTAGAATATGATGAAGTATTACGCAAACAACGTGAAATAATCTATTCACAAAGAAATGATATTTTATTTAAAGATTCTGTTGAACAAACAATCCTAAATATGTTTAGAAATGTTTCGGAAAAATTTGTTAATAAATATGTGACATATGATAAAAAACAAGAAATTTTTAATTATGATTTATTTGAAAAAGAATTTATTAAAGTCTTTTTCAATAAAGACGCTTTTGAAGAAAATACATTTGAAGGAAAGACAAAAGATGAAATTAGCACAATAATTTATGATAAATTCATATCAACTTTAGATGAAAAGAAAACAACATTCCCTAAAGAAGTTTATGAAGAATTCTTAAAAGTTGTCTTATTAAAAGTTGTCGATCGTTATTGGATGGAACATATTGACCAAATGAGTGGTTTACGTCAAAGTGTTGGTTTAAAATCATATGCTCAGTTAAATCCATTAAGGGAATATCAAGAATTAGGATTTGAAATGTTTAACGAAATGTTAGATAATATTGAAAATGATGTTGTATTAAATATCAATAGAGCCCAAATTAGAGATAATCTTGAAAGAGAAGAAGTCGCAAAACCAACTTCAACTTCATCAGGAAAAGAAGAAATGAAAAGAAAGCCAGTTAAAAAGAACGAAAAGGTTGGTAGAAACGACCCATGTCCTTGTGGCAGTGGTAAAAAATACAAAAATTGTTGTGGGCGTGAATAAAAAATAAAGCTGCAATTTTAATAATAATTTTGCAGCTTTTTCTTAAAAGGTGATCAAATGGAAAAATTTGAAATTGTTAAAAAATATCAAGAATTTATGATACGAATTGAAAAAATCAAAAAAGTAATAAAACTTGATAACTTAAAAAAAGAATTAATTAACATTGAAAATATTATGTCTGAACCAGATTTTTGGCTTGATCAAAATGAATCACAAAAAGTTTTAAGTGAAAATAAAGCCATTAAACAAAAAATTGAAGATTATGAAAAAATATTTGATAAAGTTGATGAATTAAATATAATGATTGAATTAGATGATCAAGAATTATTTGATATGGCAGCTGAACAAATCGAGAACCTAGAAAAAGATTTAAAAAACTATGAAATATCCCTTTTATTAAATGGAAAATATGATGGAAACAATGCTATTATTGAAATTCATCCAGGGGCTGGTGGAACAGAATCGCAAGACTGGGCATTAATGTTATATCGAATGTATAAAAGATACACGGAGCGGAATGGTTTCAAATTTGAACTATTAGATTATCAAGAAGGTTTAGAAGCAGGCTTAAAAAGTGTAACTTTTATGGCAAATGGTAAAAATGCATATGGATATTTAAAAGCAGAAAAAGGTGTTCATCGTTTAATTAGAATTTCTCCTTTCGATTCAAATGCTAGACGGCATACAAGTTTTGCGGGTGTAAATGTCTACCCGGAGGTAACTAACAGAGATGATGTATTAATTAATCCCGATGATTTACGTATTGACACATATCGTTCAAGTGGTGCAGGCGGACAACATATCAATACAACCGATTCTGCAGTTCGAATCACCCATATTCCAACGGGAATTGTTGTAAGTTGCCAAAATGAACGAAGTCAAATACAAAATCGTGAAAAAGCAATGTGTGTTTTAGCCGCAAAGTTAAATTTATTAAAAATGCAAGAATTAAATGATGAAATCAAATCCGCAAGCGGTGAAGTTACAGATAATGCTTTTGGAAGTCAAATAAGGACGTATACCTTACATCCTTATTCATTAGTAAAAGATCATCGAACTAATTTGGAAAATGGTAATCCAATGGCAGTATTAGATGGAGATATTAATGATTTCATTGATGCGTATTTACAAAAAATTAACACGAGCGAGGAATAAATATGGGAAAATTAAAAGAAAGATTTTTAAATAAAAAATCATTAAAAGAATTCTTATTTATAAATATAGGCGTTTTTTTAACTGCTATATCTTTTAGTATTGTTCAAGATCCTTATAATTTAGCATGTGGTGGTGTAAGTGGAATAAGTATTTTGCTTAAACCGATTGTTCATGATATCCTTCCTTCATCAGTTGTAATTTTGATTTTAAATATTATTTGCTTGATTTTGGGATTAATTTTTATTGGCCGAGATTTTTTTATCAAAACGACTTATGGCTCACTTGTTTATCCACTATATACTTTTTTAGCTGAAATTATTTATAAATATGTTTTACAAGAATTTAAGTGCAATCCTGAAGATTTTTTATTGATTGTATTAATAGGTGCAGCATTAACAGGGATCGGTATGGGATTAACCATCCGCAATGGTGGTTCAACAGGTGGAATTGATGTAATTCAAAAAATGTTTTTGAAATGGTTTAAAATGCCTTTTTCAATGAGTTTATATATTTTAGATGGAACAGTAGTTTTACTATCTGGAATTATCTTTAAAAATTACACAATGATATTATACAGTTTCTTATTTATTTTAGTATCAGGTTATGTTGTTGATTTGGTTGTTTTTGGTGGTTTTAATGTACGCGCGGTTTACATCATTAGTAATAAAAATGAAGAAATTAAGCAATGTATAATTAAAAAAATGGAAAGAACCGTTACAGAAGTGTATTCTAGAGGCGGTTATTATGGAATTGATGGAAAAATGTTAGTTTGTATTTTAACCTCACGGGAATACTATAAACTTCGCTCGGTTATTTTAGAAACTGACCCAAAAGCTTTTGTTTTTGTTACAAAAGCAACAGAGGTCTGTGGCGAGGGATTTACATATGAGTCAAATGAATCAAACTAAAGATGCCATTGAAATTTTAAAAGTTTCAAAACAAAAAAAGAAATATCTAGTAGAAATAACGCCATATGGAGAGTTTTTAGATAAAGAAATTTTTACAGAAAATCAAATAGTTGAAAGTAGAATTTTCAAAGGTCAATTATTTTTGATTTCAGAATGGGAAGAAATATTAAAAAACAAAAGTGCTAATGATTTATTTGATAAAGTCTTAAATTATCTTTCCTTTGGATTAAGAACAAAAAAGGAAATTAAAGATTATTTATATAATCATAATGCAAGCGATGAAGAGATTAATATCGTTTTACAAAAACTAGATAATCTACATTTTATTGATGATGAGAATTACGCAAAACATTTTTTAAATAAAGTTATTAATAATAAAAAAGGGCCACTCTTTTTTAAAAATGAATTAATCAACAAAGGTGTTGATTCATCGATAATAAATTTAATTATTGATGAATATAATGAAAATTTAATTAATGAAAATATTAATTACATAATTCAAAAAGAATTGCCTAATTTAAAAACTTATCCTATTTTAAAACAAAAAGAAAAAATTTATCAAAAATTACTTCGTCTTGGCTATGCAAATTCATCAATTAATTATAATTTATCTAAAATTGAATTTGTAAGTGATCATTTAGACAGATTAAAAAATGAAATTGAAATATTACTAAATAAATCAGTTGATGAAAACAAAATCAAGCAAAAATTATTACTTAAAGGATATAATTATCAAGAAATTAATACTCTTCTTAAAGAAATTATTAAAAAATAAGCATATTTTTAATGCCTATTCATAAATAATATTGGGTGATAAATTGAAAAATAAAACAAGAAAAGTAAATGAAGGACTTCGCAATATTTCTAAAAATTTCATTGATGAACAAAAAATTGACGAAAGTATTAAAAATGAAATATCAAAAGAATTTAACAATCCAAAATTTAAAAAAAATAGCAAATAGAATGTATTCTAATTGACATTTTAATTAATTAGGCGTATACTTTTTGACAGATGATAAATATTCTTCGGGGCAAGGTGAAAATCCTTACCGGCGGTATAGCCCGCGAGCGTAATGCATGATTAGGTGTAATTCCTAAGCCGACAGTATAGTCTGGATGAAAGAAGAAAGCTAATAAGATAGCCTTTTAATTGACGGAAGATTATTTATCCGTCAATTTTTATTTTGTGAGGTTTTTGTATGCGACGAAGAAGAATAAAAAAAATAGTCCATCTTGCGATATTATCCGCACTATCAGTTGTCTTTTACATGTTTTTAAAATTTCCCTTACCATTTTTCCCAAGCATTTTAGATATTCAATTTTCTAATTTGCCTGTTATTATTGCTGGATTTGCGTTTGGACCAATTGAGGCATGTATCGTCGCAATCGTGCGCTTTGTTATCAAAATTCCCGCATCATCGACAATGTTGGTTGGCGAAACTGCCGATTTAATTATTGGGTGTTTAGTTGGAATTACAACTGCACTAATTTATAAAAAGCATCATACAAAAAAAGGAGGAATAATTGCTTTAATAAGTGGTTCAATGGTTTGGGTAATAGGAGCCGCCATTGCCAACAATTTTATTCTTCTGCCTTGGTTTGTAAAAATGTATGGAGAAACTGCTGTCTTAGGAATGTTATCTTATTTAAAAGGTATCAATGTAAATAATTATCAATTATATTTTATTATTTTTGCGATTATTCCTTTTAATCTTTTATTAGCTTCAATTGTTAGTTTGATTACTTTTTTTGTTTATAAGCGAGTATCAAATTTATACAATAATGAATTTAAAGAAGAAGATGAAAATAAAGTAAATAATGATGGAATAATTATAGGTACAACAATTATTGTAATGGATTTATTAATTTTTATTGGGATGATTATTTTTGATCAGCAAATATTTAGTATCAAAGATAATTCAGTAACTGAAGTAATTTTAGTAATAATGGCGTTATTTATTGTTATGGTTTTAGGAATTTTTTTAATTATTAAAAATTTACAAAAAAATAAAAAATAAAATAAAAACTGTTAAAATAAAAACTGTATTGAATTAAAATAACAATACAGTTTAATTTTTTATTTATTTTCGAAAAAAGTTTTTAAAAATTTTAAAACACCTTGATGATGAACATCATCAGTAATATAATCTGCAACTTTAAGCAAATCAGGGTGAGCGTTTTTCATTGCGACTTTGTAATTAACATTATTTAGCATTCCAATATCATTATGACCATCACCAATAGCAATTGTGTTTTTAGGATCGATATTGTAATATTTTATTGCGTCGTTAATTCCATTTTTCTTATCAACTAAAGTGCTATAAACTTCAACAATATGGTTAGGGCCAATTGACCAATATCTTGTAAACAAATCTCCGGAAAATTCATTTTTTATGTAATTTTCAAATTCATTAATATAGTTTGAATCAAAGAAGAATAATGCACCAT
>CAYVQA010000046.1:0-10840 GCA_964453965.1 uncultured Staphylococcaceae bacterium | reverse complement strand
ACCACTTTCTTTAGGTATTGAAACTTTAGGCGGTGTTATGACAAAATTAATTGAACGTAATACAACAATTCCTACAAGTAAATCACAAGTATTCTCAACTGCAGCAGACAATCAACCTGCTGTTGATATCCATGTTCTTCAAGGTGAAAGAGCCATGGCAGCTGATAATAAAACATTAGGCCGTTTCCAACTTGGTGATATTCCTCTTGCACCTAGAGGCATTCCACAAATTGAAGTTAAATTTGATATTGATGCTAACGGTATCGTTCATGTTAGCGCAAAAGATTTAAAAACTGGTAAATCACAATCAATTACTGTATCAGGCGGTTCAGGCTTAAGTGATGAAGAAATTGATCGTATGGTTAAAGAAGCTGAAGAAAATGCCGCAAGTGATAAAGCACGTAAAGAAGAAGTAGATTTAAGAAATGAATGTGAACAATACATTTTAGCTGCACAAAAATCATTAGATGATTTAAAAGACGACGCAACAGAAGATGAAAAAACACAAGTAAATAGCGCAATTGCTGATTTACAAGAAGCCTTAAAAGGCACAGATATTGAAGCAATTAAAGCTAAAAAAGATGCATTAATTCAAGCATCACAATCAATTGCTGTAAAAGCATATGAAAAAGTACAAAAACAACAAAACAATGATAATAATGATAAACCAAATGATGACGATGTAGTTGACGCTGATTATACAGATGTTAAATAATCGCTTATAGAAAGGACCTCTAGATGGCAAAAAGAGATTATTATGAGGTGCTTGGAGTTGAAAAAAATGCTACGCAAGATGAAATTAAAAAGGCCTATCGTAATCTTGCCAAAAAATACCATCCTGATGTTAGTACCGACCCCAATGCAACCGAAAAATTTACAGAAGTTCAAGAAGCATATGATGTTTTAAGTGATGAAACAAAAAGAGCAAATTATGATCAATTTGGAAGTGCTGATGGTAATCAATTTAGTGGTTTCGGAAGTGGTGACTTCGGTGGATTCGGTTTTGAAGATATTTTTAGCAGCGTTTTTGGTGGTGGCAGACAATCGAGAAAATCTGGTCCAACAAAAGGGCGCGATGTTCGTTTAAATATAACTATTACATTTGAAGAAGCTGTTTTCGGATGTAAAAAAGAAGTTTCCTATACAAGATATGATGAATGTAGCCATTGTCATGGTACAGGTGCTGAATCGACATCGGATATTCAAACATGTCCTACTTGTCGTGGTACAGGAAGAGTTACGCGTCAACAACAAACTATTTTTGGAACTATGCAAACACAATCAACTTGTTCAGATTGTAATGGTACTGGTAAAAAAATTACACGACTTTGTAAAGAATGTGGTGGAAATGGCCGCATAAAGAAAACTGTTCGGCCAATAATAAACATTCCTGCGGGTATTGATGATGACCAAACGATTAGACAAACAGGCTTTGGTGATGCTGGAAGCGATGGCGGACCAAAAGGTGATTTATATGTTCATGTAAATGTAAAGCCACATGATATCTTTGTCAGAGATGGTAATGATATTTATCTTGAATTACCAATAACTTTTAGCCAAGCAGCCCTTGGTGCAAAAATTGATGTTAAAACAATTCACGGAATGGTTGAATTAAATCTACCAGCTGGAACGCAAACAGGAACAAAATTTAGAATGGCTAATAAAGGCATTAATAATGCGACAACAGGAAGAGTTGGTCATCAATATGTCGTTGTAAAAGTTATTACTCCAACTAATTTAAGTTCAGAACAAAAAGAATTATTTACAAAATTATCAAATACAAATGAACAAGGAAGCAGCTCTTTCTTTGATAAAATAAAACGTTTCTTTAAAGAAGGAAAAACTAAATAAATAAAGTCCAACATCAAAAACGATGTTGGACTTTCCTTTTTATTAAAATGCTGTCAAATAATAATATGCTTACTTACTTGCAATTTTTCACGAAAAATGGTAAAATTAATATATATATGAAGAAGAGGAATTATTATGCAACGATATATTATAAAAAATTCACAAATTAACAATAATCAAGTAATAATGACAAAAGAAGACTCATATCACATAATTAAAGTGATGCGAATGAAAAATGGTGAAAAAATTGAATTATGTACGGAAAATAAAACATATCTTGCGAAAATCTGTGATTTTTTAGACAATACCGTTATTGTTGACCTTCTAGAAGAAATCCAAGAAGATAAGGAACTGCCAATTTCTGTGTCGATCGCGCAAGGAATGGTAAATCGTACAAAAATGGAAGAAGTAATTGAAAAATTAGCAATGTTAGGTGCTGATAAATATCTTTTTTTTCCGATGGAACGTTCAATTATAAAAATAGACCAACAAAATATAGAAAAGAAAATGTCAAGATATCTTACGATTTCTAAAGAATCATCGGAAGTCGCTCATCGCCAAAAAATAATGGAAATAAAATTTTTAAATTCAATGAAAAGTTTTCTTGAAAACGCGAAAAACTATGACTTATGTTTATATGCATACGAAAAAACAGAATTTTCAAATCAAAATTTTAAAAGAATTTTAAAATCAATAAAAAATAGTCATAAGAAAATTTTAATTTTAATTGGACCAGAAGGCGGAATAAGTGAAAAAGAAGTAGAACTTCTCAACAAAAATAACTTCCTCCCTATCACACTTGGTCCAAGAATATTAAGAACAGAAGTTGCGCCAACATATGTAATGGCAAGTATTTCTTATGAATTAGAACTTGAGGAATAATATGAAATTTAATATTTATACTTTAGGCTGCAAAGTAAATACTTATGAAAGTGAAGCTTTAATAGATGATTTAACAAAAAAAGGATGTATCCTAACTTCATCTGATAAAGAAGCTGATTTTATTGTTGTCAACACATGTACTGTAACTCAAACTTCAGATGCTAAAAGTCGAAAATTATTGCGACAAATTGCAAGAAATAATGAACATGCAATTATTGTTGTAATGGGATGTTATTCACAACTTAATCCATTAGACGCAAGCAATTATGCAAATGTCGTAATTGGCACTAATAATCGCTTAAAAGTATTTGAATTAGTTGAAAGTTATTTAAAAACAAAACAAGAAATTAACATAGTTACTAAATACACTGAACAAACAGACTATGAAGAAATGAAATTAACTCATCTTTCAAAACATACAAGAGGATTTATAAAAATTCAAGATGGATGTGAAAATTATTGTGCTTATTGTGCAATACCATATTCTAGAGGTCCAATAAGAAGTAGAAATGCAAATTCAATTATTGAAGAAATAAATTTATTAGTTCAAAGCGGAGTTAAAGAAGTAATCCTTTCCGGAATTAATACTGGAACATACGGACAAGACAATAATCAATATAACTTAGCTAAATTAATAAAAAAAATATGTGATGAAACAAAAATTAATCGCATTCGTTTATCATCAATTGAATTAATGGAAATAACTGATGAATTACTAGATACAATTAAAAAGTATGAAAATCGTGTAGCTCATCATTTGCATATTCCTTTACAAGCAGGCGCAGATAATACATTAATTCGGATGAAAAGAAAATATTTAACAAATGAATTTTTAGAAAAATCAAAAAAAATCAAAAATATGTTTTCAGATATAGCTATAACAACTGATTGTTTAGCCGGATTTGTTGGCGAAACTGAAGAAGATTTTCAAAATTCTTTAAACTTTATTCGCCAAGTAGAATTTGCATATGTTCATGTGTTTCCATATTCAAGAAGAGCAAACACAGAAGCCGATAAAATGCCAGGCCATTTAAATCCTAAAGTTATTCATGAACGTGCAAAAATAATGAATGAACTTGGAAAAGAATTAAATAGAAAATTTAATGAAAATAATTTATATAGCATTCATGAAGTACTATTTGAACAAACAAAAAATGGTTATTATGTTGGTCATACTTCAAATTATATTGAAATAAATGTAAAAGCAGATGAAGATTTAATTAATCAAATTCGAAAAGTTAAAATAACAAAAGTCAGTGAAAATCTAGTAGAAGGAGAAATTTATGAAATTTAGTGAATATTCTCTAAAAAAAGAATTAATAAGTGCATTAAATGCTATCGAATTTTATTCGCCTACACCAATTCAAGAATTAGTAATTCCTAAAGCCTTAAAAGGCGAAAATGTCATTGTTCAAAGTGCAACAGGTTCAGGAAAAACACATGCATTTTTAATTCCTCTTTTAGAAAAAATTGATTTAAATAAAAATGAAACACAAGCAGTTATTCTTTCACCAACAAGAGAACTTGCTAATCAACTTTATGATGTTACATTAAAATTAGTCGAAAATTTTAATAAAAATATCGTCGTTACTCTCGCAATCGGCGGAAGTGATCGCGAAAATGAAATTAAAAAATTAACTAATAAATCGTCTCATATTGTAATTGGTACAATTGGTAGATTAAATGATTTAGTAATTGACACAAATATTTTAAAAATCCATAATGCAAAAATAGTTGTAATTGATGAAGCAGATATGGTATTTGATCAAAAAGAACTAGAAGAAGTTGATAGATTAATTGGAAAAATTCAAGATAATCCACAATTTTTAGTTTTCAGTGCAACAATTCCTGTTGGCCTTAGAAATTTCTTGAGAAAATATTTAGAAAATTTAGAACCAATTACAATTGAAGAATCAAATTTAACAAATAAAAATATCAAACACATAATGGTTACTTGTAAAGCAAAGAATAAAAAATTAGTTTTAAAGATGCTATTAGAAATTATTAATCCTTATTTATCATTGATTTTTTGTAATACAAAAGAAACAGTTGAAGAAATAGCTATATATCTTGCGGAAGAAGGATTTAAAGTTGGTAAAATTCATGGCGATTTAGACGATCGAATAAGAAAGCAAACATTAAAAAGAATTGCTAATCTTGAATATAAATATGTTGTCGCAAGTGATATTGCGTCAAGAGGAATTGATATTCAAGGCGTTAGTCACATAATTAATTATGATTTACCAAATGATATCGAGTTTTATATTCATCGAACAGGAAGAACTGGAAGATTTGATCAAACGGGAATAGCTTATAGTTTATATTCATATGATGATGATGCTTATGTAAAAAAACTTTTAGAAAAAAAATTAGTTGTTGAATATCAAAAAATCGAAAATAATACACTTGTTGAAACAAAAAAGCCAACAAAAAAAATAACTAAAAAACAATCATATGAAGAAGAATTACATTCAAAAATTAGAATGCCTAAAAAAGTAAAACCAGGCTATAAGAAAAAAAGAAAAGAAGAAATAAATCGTTTAGTTAAAAAAGCAAAACACGCTCATATTGATGAATTATATCACAAACGAGGACATAAAAATGAAAATAGGTAGTCACGTATCAAATAGTGGAAAAGAAATGATTCTTGGAAGCGTTAAAGAAACCATTCAAAACGATGGATCGGCACTAATGATTTATTTGGGTGCTCCTCAAAATAGTTTTCGAAAAAAAGCAAGTGAGATGAACATAGAAGAAGCTTTATCACTTGCAAGTAAATACAATATAACAAAAGATGATATAATTATTCATTTGCCGTATATTGTTAATTTAGCAAATCCTGAAATTGAAAAACGTAATTATGCTAAAGATTTTTTACTAAGAGAATTAAAACTTGCGGAAGAATTAGATTTAAAATATCTTGTTTTACATCCTGGTGCAAGATTAACATCAGATATAAATACCGCAATCAATAATATTGCGGAAGGTATTAACTATTTAATTAATAATACAAAATCATCAGTCATTTTGCTTGAAACAATGGCAGGTAAAGGAACAGAAATTGGGCGAAATTTTTCAGAAATTAAAGCAATTATGAATTTAATAACAGATAAAAATCGAATTGGTGTTTGTTTAGATACATGTCATATCAATGATGCAGGGTATGATATTGTCAATCATTATGAGGAAGTTATAAAAGAATTCAATGAGGTAATTGGCTTAAATTATTTGAAAGTAATTCATTTAAATGATTCAAAAAACAATATTGGCACGCATAAAGATCGACATGAAAATATTGGTCTTGGTACAATAGGATTTGAAACATTATACAAAATTGCAAATGATCAAAGATTCAAAAATATCCCTAAAATCTTAGAAACACCATATATTAAAGATGGTTCAAAAGATGGACTATCACCTTATAAAAAAGAAATTGAAATGCTTAAAACAAATCAATTTGATGGAAATTGGTTAAATAATTTGATAAAAAATTAATATTCTATTTTTTCCTATCATTTCGATTGAAAAAAATATCATTTTATGGTATTATATTATAGAAAGGATGTGCGATAATGGAAAAAGTACAAGACGTTACCACAATAGTTGAAACCGAAGAAGAAAGACTAAAACGTTTAGAAAAAGAAAAGCTTGAAGAAGAAAAACGTAAAAAGAAAAGAATGTCAAAAACCGAAAAGAAAAAACTTCGGGTTATTAATAAATTAATTGCCGGTGAAATTAATGGGACTAAAGCCGCAAAGATGTTAAATATTACGACAAGACAAGTTCGTAATTTAAAACGTCAAGTATTAAATGAAGGTATTGACGGGGTTGTTCATAAAAATAAAAATTATAAACCATATAATACATATGATGCAGAAATCAGTACTTTTGTATGTAAATTATACCGTAGAGAATATCGTGGAACTAATTTTTCTGCTTTCGCAAGAATAGTTCAAGAACAATACAATATTGAAGCATCAAGAAGTACTATTTATAATTTCTTAAGAAGAGGCCGAATTAGAAGCCCACAACGTAAGGTGAAAAAGAAAAAAGCGGTTGTTTTAGAAACTGCAACTCCAGTTTTAGATGAAAAAAATTCATCAAAAGCGCTAACTAAAACGGGTGTTAAGAAAAAAGCAAGTTCAAAAACCGGAACTACTTCTAAGAAAACAACATCAAAAGAAACTAAGAAAGTTAGCTAAAAATTAAAGCTAACTTTTTTTCAAAAGGTAAAATATGAAAAAAATAAAAAAAGAAATAAAAATCAAAAATATTAAAATTGGTGGAAATAACCCTATTTCAATTCAATCAATGACAAATATAAAAACATCAAATGTTTATGAGGTTTGTAAACAAATCAAAAATCTTGTTAAATCGGGATGCCAAATTGTTCGCTTTTCGGTTATGGATAATGAAGATGCTGACGCAATTCCTAAAATCAAGGAAAATTTAAAAAAAGAACAAATCGATGTTCCATTAGTTGCAGACATTCATTTTAATTATAAATTAGCCATTAAAGCAATTGAAAATGGAATCGACAAAATAAGAATTAATCCGGGAAATATTGGTGGTAAAGAAAACACCTTAAAAGTAATTGAAGTATTAAGAAAATATCAAATACCCGTAAGAATTGGCGTTAATTCCGGATCAATCGAAAAAGAATTTTCAAGTTTGCCAACCGAAGTAGCCTTAGTGGAAAGCTTAAAAAAATATGTTAAAATATTTGAAGATGCAAATTATACAAATCTAGTTTTAAGTATTAAAGCAACTGATATTTTTGACACAATTAATGCAAATGTTTTAGCAAATGATACTTTTGATTATCCGTTACATATTGGATTAACCGAATCAGGGCCAAATAAACGCGGTATAATTCGCTCAAGTTATGCAATCGGAAGACTTTTAGAACAAGGTATTGGTGATACAATAAGAGTTTCATTAACAACAGATCCTATAAAAGAAATTCCTATCTGTAAAGAAATTTTAGCAATGTTTAATTTGTATGAAAAACCACTTTTAATTAGTTGTCCGACATGTGGTAGAACAGATTATAATATGTTTGAAGTTATAAATGAAATTGAACCATTTTTAAATCAATTTAATAAAAAAATTAAAGTCGCAATAATGGGGTGTATTGTAAATGGACCGGGAGAAGCTAGTAGTGCAGATATAGGCATTGCAGGTGGAAAAAATGCAGCTGTTTTGTTCAAAAAAGGTCAAATTGTAAAGAAACTATCTAGCGAAGAAATCATTCCAACTTTAAAAGATGAAATTTATAAATTAATTAATGAGGAAAACGATGAAAGAAACAAAAACTAATGCAATGAGGATATTAGATAAATTAAATATCCCATATGAATTTGTAATTCACCAAGTAGATGAATTTAAAAATGGTCTTGAAACCGCAGATTATCTTAATGTTTCTTATGATGATGTTTATAAAACAATTGTCACAATTAGTCAAACAAAAAAATATTATATTTTTTGCCTTCCGGTTAATAAAAATCTTAATTTGAAAAAATGTGCAAAATTAGTTGCTGAAAAAAGTTTAGAATTGCTTGACTTAAAAGAACTTTTAAACGTCACTGGATATGTAAGAGGAGGATGCTCACCGCTTGGTATGAAAAAGAATTATCCTGTAGTTTTTGATGAAAATGTTTTAAAAAAAGAAAAGATTTATATTAGCGCTGGAAGAATAGACGCAAAACTCTTCATAAATGTAAAAGAACTTATAAAAGTTACAAATGCGAAAATAGGACAAATTATATGAAATTTAAAATAATTTATGAAGATAAACAAATAATAGTTGTCTATAAGCCAGCAGGAATTTTATCACAAGCTGATATCACCGGTGATATCGATATGTTAACATTAATCAAAAATTATCTTAAGGAAAAAGAAAATAAGCCTGGAGATGTTTACTTAGGCTTAGTTCATCGCTTAGATAGAATGACTTCAGGAATAATGGTTTTTGCAAAACGGAGTAAAGCCGCTGCTCGACTTTCTGAACAAATTAAAAACCATCAATTTCATAAAGAATATTTATGTTTAGTAGAAGGTATTATTAAAAATGATGGACATTTAGAAAATTATCTTATTAAAGATGAAAAACAAATTAAATCAAATGTTACATCGAAAGAATTTGGTAAATTAGCAATTCTAGATTATCAAATAGTTAAATATGTAAAAGAAAACACATTATTAAAAGTAAAATTAAAAACAGGAAGACATCATCAAATTAGAGTCCAATTAGCTCATATCAATCATTCAATAGTTGGTGATGCACTATATGGAAAGAAAACATCACAAACACTTTGTTTACATGCATATAAAATAGGATTTTATCATCCCATTACAAAAGAATATATGGAATTTGAAAATTATGATGCAAATTTTTTAATGTAAGGAGGAAGACTTTTTTGGATACAACAATTGATAAGAATAACAGTAGTTATTTAATTAGTATTTTATATTTATTGTTAATTATTAGTATAATGTTAAGTCGCTTTTTAGCTACATCCCAATCTCTAGATAAAATTCCGAACCTGGATATTGATGGAAATTATGAAAAAAAAGAAATTTATGATGTCTTGCAATTAAATTATGATATTTATCTAAATGATGCAATTTTTAAAGCAGAAATCAATGATAATAATTTTATCGAAGTCTATGTTGCGACTAAAAGCACTAATCAAACAAATAAAGTTGATTATTTATATTATTATCATACATATGAACCACTTCAAGTTGCTTTTAATCTTTATCGCGATGGTAAACTAATTAATACCTTAATTATTAGTGATTTAAATCCTAAAGTTGGTGTTATTAGTTTTAATGATATAGAAATACAAACAATAGATGTAATAGAAGTAAAAATAATACAAAATCATAAAGAAAACGTAGGAAACTTTATAACTAAGTACTATTATCAAAATGGTATGATTAATTAAAAATATTGGAGGAAATAATGAATAAATTAATTAAACAATTTTTTGAATCAAAACAAATGACAATTGAAAATGAAACAGGTTATGGGATTATTAATGGTTATGAAACAAATCTAATATTTAATCAATATGGTTCACCATCACCAATATTATTACATATAAGTACATTTATTCCAGATGAAAATAAACAAGAAATAAGTGATACAATAAAAAATATGAATATTAAATTTTTAAATTTTAATTTTACACCATATGGATTATTAGTAGGATTAAATGATGTAACTATTAAAAAACTAATTGTTAGATTAGATGATATTTTAAACTCAATTTATGCAATTTTAAATGATTTTGGCGCAAAACCAGTAGAATATTGTCCAGTTTGTGGTGAAATTTTTAATGAAAATAAAAAAATCTGCATAATTGATGGCTTAAAAATAACCATAGATAATATTTGTGTTGAAAAAATTAATCAACAAATTGTAGAAGCAAATAATCAATTTGAACAAATGCCGAATAATTATTTAAAAGGGTTTGTAGGTGCACTAGGAGGCGCTTTAGTTGGAGCGGTTGTTTCTATTATCTTATATTATTTAGGCTTTATTTCTGCTATTAGCGCCTTTGTCGCAATTATTCTTGGAGTAAAATTCTATCGAAAAATGGGTGGTAAACCTAATAAAGTAATGATTTTAATTACAACAATAACAACTTTAATCGTATTAGCTCTCGCGACATTCGGAATTTATCTAATTTCTGCAGGAAGTTTAGCTTTAGAAAATGGCTTTACATCAACTGGATTCAAAGCTTTTAAAGACATGCTTAGTATCGCTGATTTCAAATCAAGTTTTATTAGTGATATGATAATGACAGTAATATTTACAATTATTGGTATTATTTATCAAGTAATCGATTTATCAAAAGCAATTCAAAGAAAAGGTAAAATAAATTAATAAAAATTTTAAAAGAATTATTTGGTGGAAATTTGTAATGTTTAAAATTGAAAATTTATTGAAAATATATATTTAAAAAAAACTTCGTGTAAAAGCATTACATAATATTAATTTGTGCTTGCCAGATAAAGGTTTAATTTTTATTATAGGTAAAAGTGGTGGTTCAATAAAAAATTTTAAGATTTTAAGATAAAAAATGATGTTATCTTAAAA
>CAYVQA010000045.1:4270-10928 GCA_964453965.1 uncultured Staphylococcaceae bacterium | reverse complement strand
AAAAGACGAATTGATAGGTTATTATGGCGAAAAAATTGTTTTAAAATTACAAGAATTAGGGTTGAATAGTTGTTGGGTTGCGATGACTTATGGTAAATCTAAAGCTAAAATAAACAAAGATAAAGGTGAAAAAATATATTGTGTACTTGCGACAGGATATGGTGTAAATAATGGTGTGAGCCATAAAATTAAAAAAATTGAAGAAGTAAGTAACATTACAAATGAAAGTCCAGAATGGTTTAAAAAAGGTATTGAAGCCGCATTACTTGCTCCAACCGCAATGAATCAACAAAAATTTAAGTTTATTTATGAAAATAATAAAGTAATCGCAAAAACAAAAAAGGGTTTTTATACAAAAATTGATTTAGGTATTGCAAAATATCATTTCGAATTAATATCGGGTAAAAAAATTGATAATTAATGAAAAAAATGGCTACTATTAAAACTAATAGTAACCTTTTTTAATAGTTATTTTAGTAGTGGTTTAAAATTTAAGCCCAATATTCCACCACAAGTACTAATTAATAAATATGCTAAAAATTTGATAATTTCATAAAAATTATTAATTTTAAAATCTTTAATTAAAAGAATAATGATAATAACAATACTTGCATTAATCAAAGAAACAAAAAAGCCTTTTTTATTTGCAAAATTTCCACTTAAAAAGCCTAAAATAAAAAATGAAAATAAACCTAAAAAGAAAACAATAATCTTATTAAATTTTATATCGAAAAAATAAATTAAAAATGTATAAATAAGAGAAATTATTCCAAAAATAATAAAAGAGAACAAAACTGCGAAAAACATTTTTAAAAAAAATGAATGATTTCTTTCCGCCACAGTATCACCATTTAATAATATGAAGAAAAAAATTATTTATGCGAGGAGAATATATTATGATAAAAGATATTTTAATAATTATTGAAAGAACTTTTATTGGATATTTTTTATTAATCGTTTTAATGCGAATAATGGGAAAAAGGGAAATTGGCGAATTAGGCGTTTTTGATGCCATAATTTTAATGTCACTTGGAAATATGACAATTCTTGGAATTGAAAATTATGACCAAAACTATTTATATTGGATTATTCCCATTATTATTTTAACGATTATTCAAAAAGTAATATCCTTTATAACATTAAAATTTCAAAAAACACGAAAATATTTTGATGGTAGTGAAAGTATTGTCATTTATAAAGGTAAACTCGTAATTCCTGAAATGCGTAAAAATCAATATAATTTAGATGATTTATTAACTCAATTGCGTCTACTCCAAATTAGAAGCATTGAAGAGGTTGAATATGCTTTTTTAGAATCAAATGGAAAATTAAGTGCTTTTACATATGAAGAGAATAAAAAAGATGTAATTTATCCATTGCCACTTATTGTAAGCGGTGAAATTCAAGAACAAAATTTAAAATTAATTAGTAAAAGTAAGGAATGGCTAATATCGGAATTAAAATTAATAACCTCAAAAGATGTAAAAAAAATATATTGTGCAATGTATGAAAATCATCAATTAAAAATAATAGATACAGTTAATTTAACAAAATTATAATTTTAATTTTTTAAAATATTTAATGACTTTAAAAACACTAAATATATAACTAATAATAATATAATACTTAAATAAAAAGGTAAATATAAAAATTTAAACAAAATACAAATAAAATAAAGAAATATTCCTAAAATAAATAACCAAAAGATTTTATTAAAAGAAAAATTAATTTTAATTGCACGATATAAACAAATTAAATCAACGATAACTGATAGAATGATGGTTATAATAATCGAATATAATAAACTATTAAGTTCAAAAAATGATAAAAAACCGAGTAAACATATCAATAATAAACGCAAAAAATTAAAAAATGTTGATCGTAACATTAAATATTTATTTTTACCAATTGCTTGTAAAAAACTTCCAATTGGCAAATGGATATAATATATTAAAAATAAAAAAACAACTTTCTTAATTTCATTGTTTCCTAAAGTGGTGCCATAAAAAGCATACATCAATTTATCGGGATAAAAATATAATATAATCGAAATAAAAATACCGGGAATTAAAGAATAAATAATTATTTTTTTAAAATAAAAATTTAGTTTTGCATAATCAAGATTCGCGAATGCTGCAGAAACATAGGGAATAATGCTATTAGATAAAGCGATTGAAAAAAATGATGATAAAGTAAGAAGAGGAATTATATAAGCATTAATAATTGTGTATTGAGTTTTAATTAGTTCGTAATTATAATCAAGCAGTAAAAAAAATGATGTATAAATAATTGGTTCTAAAAAAAATGTAAAATTTCCAATTAATTTTGATAAAGTTAAAGGCAAAGCCATTTTTATAATGGCCTTTTTTTCTTCATTTTTACTGCTGTTATCGGTAATATTTTTAATTTTAATTGATGTATAAATAATGGAACCAATTTCACCTATACTTTGCCCTAGTAAGCAAAAAAAGACTCGTTGTTCAATTGAATAGTTTTTAAAAATAATTATTAAAAAAATCGAACCAGTAATACGCGATAATTGTTCAATTAGAATTGATAAACTACTGATTGTTACTTCTTTAATTCCATTAAAATATCCTCTTAAACTATCGCTAATACCAACTAAATAAATTAAAGGAATAATCGCAAGTGAAGGAATAAAAAGACTTTTATTTTTTAATAAATAATTAATAAGAAATTTATTAGAAATGATAAATATAAATAAAGTAATTGTACTTACAATTAAACTTATTTTGACGGCATATTTAATCAATTTTTTAGGGGAATATTTCCTTGTTTCACATGCGTCAGCAATTAATTTAGTAATAGTTAAATTCAAAGAAAAACCGGATATTGATGTGAAAAGAAGAAGAGTTGGAAATATTAATACATATAATTCCATTCCTTTTGTTCCTAAAATTCTTGTTATTATAATTTTATAAATTAAACCCAAGAATTTTATTAAAAAACTTGTTATAAGCATAATAATTGTATTTGAAATTAATGTTTTTTGTTTGATAAAATCTAATATTTTTTGCATTTTTGCCTCTTTTATAAATAATTTATTTAATTATATGAAAAAAAATTAAAAAATAGATAGTTTTACTTTAAATTTTCAAAAAAAGATGGTATAATATATAATGTATTAATTTTGCTTGAAAGGATTTAAATTTATGAATTACAAAGATTATATTGCTGCTGTACCAAATTTTCCATCTGAAGGAATATTATTTAGAGATATTACCCCATTAATGGCAAATGGTGAAGCTTTTCATAGTGTATGTGAAGATTTAATATCATATGTTAAATCAAAAAATGCAACAGTGATTGTTGGCCCTGAATCACGCGGATTTATTTTTGGATGCCCTGTTGCGTATAACTTAAATATAGGGTTCATCCCAATCCGTAAGCCTAATAAATTACCAAGAGAAGTAATTACAAAAGCATATGACTTAGAATATGGTTCAAATACTTTATGTATGCATAAAGATGCAATTAAACCAGGTGATAGAGTTGTTGTAATCGATGATTTACTTGCAACTGGTGGAACTGTAGAAGCAACAATTTCAATGGTTGAATCTCTTGGCGGTATTGTAGTTGGAACTGCCTTTTTAATCGAATTAGAGAGTTTAAAAGGGCGTGAACATCTAAAAAACTATGATGTTTTTTCATTAATTAAGTATTAATAATAACTAAATAAAAAAATTTTAACGAAAGGAGAAAACTTATGGAAAAACCAAAAACAATTGAAGATGTTTTTACTCAAGCACAAACTTATATTCATAAAGAACAAAATTTAGCATTAATAAAAAAAGCATATGATATTGCATCTAGTTACCATAAAGGTCAATTTAGAAAAAGTGGCGATCCATATGTTCAACATCCAATCGAAATAGCGTATATTCTTACAACTCTTCATGCTGGCCCTAGCACGATTGCGGCTGGATTGCTACATGATGTATTAGAAGATACCACGATGACAAAAGAAGAAATGATTGAAGAAATTGGTGAAGATGTAACTAGTATTGTTGATGGTGTTACAAAAATTTCAAAATTGAAATATATGACAAAAGAAAAAATATTAGCGCAAAATCATCAAAAAATACTTCTTGCAATGGCTAAAGATATAAGAGTTATTATTGTAAAACTAGTTGATCGTTTGCATAATATGCGAACTTTAGAATATCATACAATTGAAAAACAAAAACGAATTTCACAAGAAACATTAGATTTATATGCACCACTAGCTCATCGTTTAGGTATGTTTAAGATTAAAGCCGAACTAGAAGATACAAGTTTAAAATATCTAAATAACCAAGAATATAGTGACATTTCAAAAGCAATTGAAAGTAAAAAATCAGAGCGTTTTAACGATATTGAAGAAATGTCCGTTGAACTTGAAAAAACATTATCAGAACATCATGTTAAAAATTACAAAATTAAAGGTCGAATAAAAAATATTTATAGCATTTATAAAAAAATAATCACAAAAAATAAAACAATTGATGATATTTATGATTTATTAGCTTTAAGAATAATTGTTGATTCAATCGAAGATTGCTATAGAGTATTAGGATTGGTTCATGCTAAATGGACACCACTCCCAATGCGTTTTAAGGACTATATTGCTGTACCAAAGCCAAATTTATATCAGTCACTACATACAACAATTGTAGGAAAACATGGAAAAATATTTGAAATACAAATAAGAACCTACGATATGGATCAAATTGCTGAGCTTGGGGTTGCAGCACACTGGGCTTATAAAGAAAATTCGGGATATATTCCTGAAAAAGAACAACTAGAAATAACCGAAAAATTAAAATGGTATAAAGATTTAAGTACGTATGTTGATGAAAATCAAGATAAAGATCCTTTGGATAATATTATTGAAGATATTTTTAATGCAAATGTTTACGTATTTACTCCAAATGGCGATGTTATCGATTTGCCAAATGGTTCAATGCCACTTGATTTTGCATATCGGATTCATTCAGATATTGGTAACAAAACTACAGGTGCAATTGTTAATGGAAAAATAGTGCCTTTAAACTATAAATTAAAAACTGGCGATGTTGTTGCGATAAAAACTAATAAAGCATTGCCTGGCCCAACAATTGAATGGCTTAAAAACTGTAAAACATCACATGCAAGAGATAAAATTAAAAATTTTATAAATAAAGCAAAACGTGATGAAATAGTCACAAGAGGTTTAGAACTTTTGGAAAATGCCTTAAAAGGTACGGCACTTTCAATTAAAACAATTGATGAAAAAACAATCAAAGAAAAAATTAATAATAATAATATCAAAGATTTTGATGATTTATGTTATGAAATTGGTAAAGGATCAATTTCTGCTTTATCAGTAGTTAATAAAATAATTGGAATAACTGATGTTAAATTTAATGATGAAGTTGCTTTAGACCATTATAATGAAGAAACAATGACTCAGCCATTTGTTAGACGGGTAGCCCATAATAGTTATGGCATCATTGTTGAAGGATTAGAAAGAGCCCAAATAAAACTTGGAAACTGTTGTCAACCAATAAAGGGCGATAAAATAATAGGCTATATTTCTAAGGGCTCAGGAATTGTTGTTCATCGCGTTGGATGTCCAAATTTAAACAATATTGAAGTTGAAAGAACAATTCCTATTTATTGGGATGAAACATCACCAACAAAAAATTATCAAGTTACTTTAAGGATTGGTTCGTTAGATAAAGTAAATGGTGTTGCAGAAATAATTAATACCCTAAATTCAACAAGAGTTAGCATTTTATCAATCACTTCTAGTAAAAATAGTAGTGGTGAATGTATTAGTAAGTTTAAACTTCAAGTTGCTTGTTTAGATGATTTAAATCATGCAATAATAACATTAAATAAATTAAGCGAAATTTATTCAATTGAAAGGATATTTAAATAATGAGAGTAGTTCTTCAACGAATTAACCACGGGAAATGCATTGTAGATGGTAATATTGTAAGTAACGTTGGCAAAGGCTTAATGTTATTAGTTGGTTTTCATCATTCAGATGATTATGAGCAAGTTGAAAAAATGGCCAAAAAAATTGCAAATCTTCGAGTTTTTGAAGATGAAAATAAAAAGATGAATCTTAGTATTAAAGATATTGAAGGTGAAATTTTGTCAATTTCTCAATTTACTTTATATGCAAATCCTTATAATGGAAATAGACCTTCTTTCACAGACGCAATGTATCATAAAATAGCCATTCATTTATATGAAAGATTCAATCAAATTTTAAATGAAACATATCATATACCAACTTCATCGGGTATTTTTGGCGCGGATATGAAATTAGATATCGAATGTGATGGCCCTGTAACAATTAGTCTTGAATATGAGGAGAAGAAATATGAGTAATCGATTAAATTTAATTGATTACTATTATCAATATCTTTTTAAAGAAGATGTTCTTGAAGCAACGCTTTGCTTTTTAGATAAAAATTATGATTTATATCAAAATAAAGAACTAATGAATCTTTTTTCAAATGATCAAAATATTAAAATTTATCATTTAAAAATGCCAAGAGTATTTGAAAAAGAATATGCATTTGATAAAATTAGAGGAAATGTATTGGGATATCTTTTAGAAAATCCATATCTTGAAACATTGAAACATAGCGATTTAAATGATGAA
>CAYVQA010000045.1:0-4170 GCA_964453965.1 uncultured Staphylococcaceae bacterium | reverse complement strand
AACTATTTTCTTTGTAATGAAAACACTGATGAAATGTATTTTTCAAAAAAATTACAAGAAATAATGAATGTAAAAAGTTATTATAATCGTAAAAGTAAAAAAACGTTATATGATGAAATAAATGTCGAAATAAATCGACTAATAAGAAATTCTAAAGTGGGATTGTTTAATTTACAAGAAGTAAAAATTTATTTTTTTGCTGATATAGAAAAATCTAATAATAAAATTTTTTCATTATATGATTTAGAAATAAATAAAAAAAATAAAGATTTAACGATTATTTACCTTCAAAATAAGTCGTTTATTAATTGGAACTTTAAAAGTTTATTATCCAATTTAAATAAAATTTTAAAATCATTTTTAATTCAAGAATATGCGTATTATCAAATTAGTGATTCTGAAATGTATATTATTATTGATAATCTAATTGAACAACGAATATTAGAAAACATTAAGGATAAAATTGAAAATTTAAATAATCGTGATTTAGAATTGGATGTAATATATTTAAATACTATTTATAATATATCGCTTGAAAATTTGAATTTTATAACATTAAGTAAATATTTAAAATATGCAATCAATAATGGCGAAACAAAATTTAGTATGAATAATTATAAACAATATGTACGTTTACTTTCTGAAGCAAAATATTTTAGTGAAGAAATAATCGGTCAAGAATCAATTTATAAAAATGTTATAGATTCAGTTACATTAGAAAAAGTTGGCGTATATTTAGGATATTATCATCTTGAATTAGAAAAAATACAAAAAGAAACATTTTATCATCATGCGAGCGAATATATTTGCCGTAGAGCATTAGAAATAAAGGGAAACAGTTTATATTTTCGCATTCATTATGGTGAATTTTCAAACAAAAAAATATGGTATAATCTTCGAAGAATAAAAAACTTCAAAAATTATAATATAATTTTAAGTGAAATTGAAATTAGTACTGAATTAGGATTAAAAAAATTCATTAGTGATCTTGATCGCTTACATGCATTAGGATTTAAGATCTTTGTCGATTCTTCAATATTTTCTTCAATAATGATGAATGATATTGTTTCTCATTTTGAGGGAATTTATGTTGAAGATTATGAAATGAATATTGGTGATGTTGATAGTGATAGTTTATTTAAATCAGTTTTAACTTTTTATTTAAAAGAAAATAAATTAATCCTTTTACATCAAATTGATAGTTATTATCAGTTCAAAGATCCGAATATTCTATATATTAACGAAATAATAAAACCACAGGAGAATTAAAATGAAAAAAGTACTTAAAAAAATTGGTGATTTTTTTGCAACCTTCATTTTTCCTCGAAAAATGGCGAATTATACAAGAATGAGTCTATTTTTTGGCTTTCTTTTGTTTATTTGTTGTTTAATGATAAGTTTTTCATCTTCAAATATGCAAGCAAAAGAATATGTTATTGATTTATACGGAGATAAATTTTTTATTGATAATTCGACCCATAAGTACGAATTAAGCGAAGGAAGCACTGATTTACCAGAATTAGAACTTGTAACTGATACATCAGGTAATTATCAGTATGCAATTTGTGAAAATTTACCAGTTGAAAATGGTAATCCTAAATATGAATTTGATTATATTCTTAATGACACAAAAGACAATAAATCAAAATTATTATTAAAAGTTGTTTATGAATTAGGTTATTATGAAGATGAAATTGTTGAAAATCCAAAAATTCCAACAGACCTTCAAGGAACTTATTTAATTTATGAAGGAACAACAAGACATATTATTGAAGTAACAAATGATGGTAAAGGATACTATGATGGAAAAAAAGCTAATTTTGAGTATTCGATTGGAACAAATAATGAAAAAATAATTAAATCGGAAACAGAAAAATTAAGCATTGAAATTAAACTTGATAGTGATAATAATTATCAAGCAAGTGTTAAAGTTGAAAATAGTCAGTTAACAATTGATAGTGTTGAACGCTTGTTTTCTTCAAATACTTTAAAACACTTCGATTTTTATAATTATCTAACTACTGAACCAACACTTAATAAGGATGAAAATGAGTTATTAATTATTTTTACCAAAACACTCGTTTATCCTGTTTACAATCGAGGGCGTGCACCACTTGATGACCAAGAAAACTTTAATTATTTAGAAACAACTGATTCAAAAGGTAATCCAACTCATTACATCTACAAATATTACTTACCAGAAGATGATTTAAAAAATGATGTAAATAATCCCACAACTTGGACTAAAGAATCATCATATGGTAAAAAAACAGAAATCAATGGGGTAGAATATACTGCTTATCCAAAAGAATTATTAAGCTCACTTGCGGAAATATTCGCATATAATACACCTGTTATTTCTTATGAATATGCAGAAAGTGCTAAAGTAGATGTTTTAAACGTTAAAGCAGATATTTTAGTAAGTTCATTAACATCTTACTTAATTGATAGCTGGGCTTCAAGCGCAAAATATCAAACATCTTGTGCTGCGGGATTTCCATTTGGCTTTATTTTACCGCTTTTATGTGTTTGTATTACATGGTTAATGTCAAAGAAAAAAGGTGTACTTAAAACATTCAAAGAATACTTTAATTTAGCTGCACTTACTTATGTACTTCCAGCTGCTATCTGTTTTATTTTAGGTTTCTTTGTTCAATATACACAATTTGTCTACTTTACATTATTGTTTCAGTTAGGTTTCTTTATTATTGCAGCATATCGTATAAACACTTTACCACAAGATGCATATGGAACTTCAACAAAAACATACATTAATGGTCAAACAAGTACAAATGGTACATTAACAATTGATTCTAATACAACAGAAGAAATAGTTGAAGAAACAAACGAAACAAATGATGAAAAAAACGATGATACAACAAATTTAATTGGCTAAATTTTTAATTTATTAATTTAGTTCTAAAATTAATGATTCCGCCATATTTATTACTATATAATATGGAGGATAAAATAATGAAAAAAAATCAATTTGCTTTAATTTTTTTAACGGTAGTAACGATGTTAGCAGTTTGGTATATTAAATCGCCTCTAGAAGCAAGTAATAATGGATCAAATGATGAACCAGCAACTACAGCCAGACTTTCGGCAATTATTGATATGCGTGAAGCACTTCGAAATGAACGAGCAATTGAAGTAAGCAATTTTAATCAAATAATTGCATCAAGTGAGGCGTCAGTTTTAGAAAAAGAAGCCGCAACAATATCGTTAAAAGAAATTTCAAGTCTTACAGAAAATGAAGTATTATTAGAAGTCGAAATTATAAATTTAGGATATCGCGATGCTTTTGTGCATATAAGCGATGAAACAATTAATGTTTTAGTTGTGAAAGATACTTTTTCATATACAGAGGCTTTGGATTTAATTACACTTGTTGATGAAAAATATGCGACTGATGATAAGGAAGTAATCGTTACGCATAAATCAGAATCAGAATTAATATAAGCAAAACCAAATTAAAATTCATAAAAAAATGATAAAATAAATGTAGACTTAAATTGTGTTTACATTTATTTTTTTAATATAATTATTATATCGAGGTAAAAAATGGAAATATTTAAAACAACTATCAAAAATGAAACATTATTAACTGAATATATTAAAAGTTTAAATTTTGGCATTCATCGCTTTAATGAATTACAAAATCAAAAAAAAGTAAGAATTAATAACAAAATTGTATTAGACGACCAACTATTAAAAAAAGGTGACAAATTAACAATTGATTTACAAATGTTTTCCCAAAAAGAAGTTATCGAAATTCCTAATACTACTTTAAAACTTCATGTTTTATTTGAAGATGATTATTTAATGGTTGTAGATAAACCAGATAATATGATTATTTATGCGGAAAAAGAAACGAATAATAATGAAATAACATTAAATCAATTAGTAAAAAAGTATTACGAAGAAAAAGGTTTAAATATCGGGGTATATCATTTGCATCGTTTAGATAGAGATACAAAAGGATGTATTCTTTATGCAAAAGATTTAGTAACCCTTGCAGCACTATCAAAAATGATGGAAGAACACCTTGTTTTACGTCATTATGAAACAATAGTAGAAGGACATTTTCGCTTAAAAAAAGGAGTAGTTGATAAACCTATATCAAAAGATCGCCATAGTAATAAAATGATATGTAATCCAAATGGTAAA
>CAYVQA010000044.1:7309-10944 GCA_964453965.1 uncultured Staphylococcaceae bacterium | reverse complement strand
ACATTAGAAAAAAAATATAAAACAATAATATATGATGAAATATTAAGTTCTTCTTATGAAGATGAAAAAGAAAAAAATATTTTAAAACCGATTATTGATACTTCTAAAGAATCAGAGTTTGCGTTTGAACCAAAAAATAGATATATAAGTTTAATTGGGAAAAATAAAGACGATATAATTAATGTTAAAGTATATAAAGCAATAACTTTAAACACATCGCGATCATTTATATTTTCAAAAGAATTGAATGGAATAATCAGAAAAAACGAAAATTGTGAAGAAAAATACAAAATTTTGTTAGAGTCACTAATATATTATGGGAATTATGAATTATTTATTTTTAATACAACTAATAATGGATTAATTTCAATGAATGCTTTGCCGATTGCTTTTAGAATAAAGGAACAAAATAAAAGTACAGTAGGTAGTTTAATGATAAAACTAGAAGGAACAACATTAATTCCAAATGAAGTTTTAGAAGTTGTTAGAAATGTAATAAGTAATATGAACATTGTCCTTGAACAAATAGTACCTGGGTTAACAATAGCAATTAAAGAAGTAGGGACAGATATTTTTCCTAACAATACACCAGGAACAAAAATATATCTTGTTTCTAATAAAAACAATAAAGAAATACCATTAAAATACGAATCCGAAGGAATAAAAAAAATAATATCTATTCTTCAACTCCTAATAGTTTTATATAATAATAGCTCAATTACTGTTGCAATAGATGAATTAGATTCAGGAGTTTTTGAGTACTTATTAGGTGAAATATTAAAAATAATTTCTGAAAAAGGAAAAGGACAATTAATTTTTACATCCCATAACCTAAGGCCACTTGAAACACTTGATAAAGGTTTTATTGCATTTACGACAACAAATTCAAATAATCACTATATTAGATTTACAAATGTCAAAACAAATAATAATTTAAGAGACTTTTATTATAGAGATATAATTTTAGGCGAACAAAGTGAATGTATATATGATGAAACAAATAATTATGAAATAGATTTAGCATTTAAAGAAGCAGGTGAATTTAGTGGCTCGTAAAAAAATTGTGTTTGTAATTGTCGAAGGACCATCTGATGAAACAGCGTTAGGAGTTGTATTAACGAAATATTTTGAAACTGATAATGTTCACATCGAAATAATGCATAGCGATATAACAGTTTAAAAAGATACTAGGCCTGAAAATATAATTAAAAAAATTGTTGAAGAAGTTAAAAAATATGCCAATAATTATCATTTTAAACCAATTCACTTTAAAAGCATTATTCATATTGTAGATACAGATGGAGCGTTTTGTTCAAAAGATATTATTATGGAAGACACTAATTTAAATCAAATTATGTATTTTGATGATAAAATAAAGGCTCCAAATAAAGAAAAAGTAGTATTTAGAAACGAACATAAATCAAAAAATAAAATATATCAAACAGAAAAAATTTGGGAAATACCATATAAAGTATATTATATGTCGTGTAATTTAGAGCACGTCTTATTTAACAAACTAAATTGTAATGACAAAGAAAAAGAAAATCTTTCTTATGAATTTGCAAAAAAATATAAAAATAATTTAGATTCTTTCTTGAATTTTATCCGTAATTCTTCATTTCCTGTTGACAACGATTATTTATTAACATGGAAGTTTATCCAAAAAGAAAACAACTCACTAAAAAGATACATTAATTTTTCAGGATGTTTTACAGCAAAAAACGAGCCAAAAAACATATAAAAACAAAAAGAGTTCAACAGAACTCTTTTTAATCGTTTATTCAGTTTTAATTATATCAGATTTTGTTTTCAATCCGATATGAACGCTATTAGTAATAATGTTTTCCGCAATATTATTTGTATGATCACCAATACGTTCTAAATTAGATAAAATATCAACATAGTGTAAATCACTATTAGTCAAAACACCATTTCCAAGTAGCGCAAGTTGTTGCTTACGATATAATTTTTCTAATTCATCGATTTGTGGTTCAATCGCAGTTACTCTTCGTGCAACGGCTTTATCAGTGTTTTCATACGCTAAAAATGAATTTACAATCATGCTATTAATTAATTCTAACATATGATTAATATTTTCGATTGCACTTGGGTGAAATTGAATATTCAAATTATAACGTGTTTGCATAAATTCAGCTAAATTTACAACATGATCGGCAATTCGCTCTAAGTCACGAATTGTATCAAAAGCAATAGTTTGCGTTTTAGAATCTTGTTCAGATAATTCTTTACTTGAAAGCTCAGCTACAAAATCATGAAGTTTACTATCATAATTATCAACGACATCTTCTAATGCAAATATTTCTTCAGAATATTTAGGATTGTTTTCTTTAAAATAAGAAAGTAAAAGATTAAACATTTTATCAACAATTTTTGACATATCGACAATGATATAATGAACGTTCTCAAGTGCAAGAACAGGAGCTTGATCAAGAAGTTTATAATTTAGCTTGTCGATTGCGGAAATCATTTCTTCTTCTTTTGTAGGTTTTAAGATTTTTTGAACAATCCATACTAATTGTTTTACGAAAAATGCAAGAACAATGGTTGTAACTAAATTGAAGAATACATGTGCCACCGCAATAGTACCTGCTGAATAAGGCGAAAGGAATTTATTTTCGATGAATCCAACAAATTTTGTGTATGGATTTAAGAAAATCATAAAGAATAAAACGCCAACTACATTAAATAAAACATGGGCAATAGCTGCACGCTTAGCGTTTCTCGATGAATTAAGTGAAGAAAGAACCGCTGTGATGGTTGTGCCAATATTTGAACCAAGAAGTAAAGGAATTGCGGCACTAAGAAGTAAATTTCCGCTTGATTCAGAATATAATTTTTGAATTATACCAATTGTTGCAGAACTTGATTGGATAATTGCAGTTGCAACTGTTCCTACCGCAACACCTAATAAAGGATTTTTCGATAAAGTCTTAAAGGCATTGATAATTTGTGGTGATTCCGCAAATTGTTTTAATGTAACTCCCATCATATCAAGACCAAAAAATAAAAGACCAAATCCTAAAATAGCAGTTCCTGTTTCTTGAAGTTTTTGCTTTTTGGTAAAAAAGCATAACAAGGCGCCAATTCCAACGAAAATTAAAGAATATTCTGATATATTCAAACCAATAATGATAGAAGTAATCGTCGTTCCAATATTTGCGCCCATAATAACCGCAATAGCCTGAGGAAGACTCATGAGCCCAGCAGAAATTAATGCAACGACAATGGCAGTTGTACCAGAACTTGATTGAATTAATACTGTAATTGCAGCACCAGTTAAAATACCTTTAAAAGTAGTATTAGTTGTTTTTTCAATAATAATTTTTAGTTTGTTTCCGGCTAAATTCTTTAAGGCCTCACCCATAATATGAATTCCGAATAAAAATAAAGCAATTCCTCCAAGTACGAAACTAATAATTTCAAACTTAGATAGATCATCACTTATATAAAATAGTAAATGCAAAACCGCATCACCCTCCTAATCTCTAATATTTGTGTTTATTATATACTAAATAATAAAAAAAAGCAAGCCTTATAAAAATAAGACTTGGAAAAAATAAAACTTAAACTTTACTAAAATAAAATTTAAAAAACATATATATCCATTTAACAAA
>CAYVQA010000044.1:5439-7209 GCA_964453965.1 uncultured Staphylococcaceae bacterium | reverse complement strand
GTTTTGTTAATATAGAACTTAAATTGTTACTTATTAAATTTAAGCCACATAAAAAAATAAAGATACCAGAAATTAAGAAAAAAACAAATAGATTTAAAGCTTCCAATTAACCACCTACGATAAAATTATATGATGCTTAAAAAAAATAATTATAAAATAGTTGAAAAAAGATTAAAAAAATGGTATCCTTATATAAGGAAACAAAAAAATAATTTAATATTGTTAGAAAGGAAGGTATAATATGGCTTATATAGCGTTATATCGAAATTACCGACCAACAACGTTTAGTGAAGTAGCAGGGCAAAAGTATATTATCAAAACTTTAAAAAATGGTGTGGTTAATAATAAAATATCACATGCTTATATTTTTAGTGGGCAAAGAGGAATCGGAAAAACAACAATTGCAAGAATTCTTGCGAAAGCAGTAAACTGTTTAGAACCGGTTAATGGAGAACCATGTAATAAATGCAAAAATTGTCTTTCAATTATCAACAATGAAACTTCAGATATTGTTGAAATTGATGCCGCAAGTAATAATGGCGTTGATGAAATGCGTGATTTACTTGAAAAAGTAAATTTCTTACCAAGCACCCTAAAAAAGAAAGTATATATAATTGACGAAGTACATATGCTTAGTATTTCTGCATTCAATGCGCTTTTAAAAACATTAGAAGAACCGCCTGCTCATGTAATGTTTGTTTTAGCAACCACTGAACCACATAAAATTCCAATGACAATTCTTTCAAGATGTCAACGCTTTGATTTCAAACAACTAAATAAAGAAGAAACAAAAGAAAAATTAAAAGAAATCGCCGAGAAAGAAAATATTTTAATTGAAGATGATGCTTTATATGCGATTGCGGAAGCCTCAGAAGGAGGAATGCGTGACGCGATAAGTATTTTAGATCAAGTAAGTGCTTACGCAGAATCAGTTGTGACAATTGAAGATGTCGATAATGTAACTGGTAAAATTTCAAATTATAAATTAACAGAATTAATTAAAACATTTAATGATAAAGATGCCGTAAATGCTTTAAAAATAGTTAATGAATTATTAGAAATTGGTAAAGAACCAAGCAGAATAATCAATAATTTAATAAATTATTGCCGTGATTTATTATTATATAAGAATAGTGTTATTGATAATGAAAACAAAGCAAAATTTAATAGTGAATTTACTACATTAGCAGATAATATTGATACGCAAACATTATTTTACTATATTGATATATTAGTAGACGCAACAAATAAAATCAAATATACATCATCAAGTAAACTTTATCTTGAAGTCGCAATAATGAAAATTATCTCACCATCAGAAGAAAAAGAAGACTTTACAAATAAACTTGCGGATATAGAAGAAGCATTAAAAGGAAAAACGTTAAAAGGTATTTCAACAGATTTAGAAGTAAGACTTGCGGAAGCAGAATTAAAAATTAAAAAAATAATTGAAGATTTAAATCAATTAAACCTAGATAGCTTTAAAGAATCAACAATTGGTAAACTTGCAATGCTTGAAGAAGTATCTTTAAATCAAGCATCTCTTCCAAATGATATAAATAATAAAATAGATGAAATCGAAAATAATATAAATCAACTTAAAACTTCAGAATATAATACTCAATCAATGTATCGTGATTTGGTAAATAAAATTGAAAAAGAACCAACAAATGTAGAAAACAACGATAATGACTTAAAAGAAAGAGTAGAAGTAATCGAAGAATATATCAATGGAATTGATTTAACAAAACATGAACCTGCAGATATTAA
>CAYVQA010000044.1:0-5339 GCA_964453965.1 uncultured Staphylococcaceae bacterium | reverse complement strand
AGTGGTTGAAAGAATAGACGATACTGAAAAAGTATATGATATTAAGATTGTTGAAAGAATTCTTCATGAATCGAGAACTCAAGACGCAAGAGGCGAAAAAGTAAAAATTGTAAATGAATGGTCAAGAATTCCTAATTATGTAGGCACAAATCCGGCTTTAGAAGCAACAGCTTGCTTACTTAGAGATGGAACCTTAACCGCAAACGGCTTCCAAGAATTATTAATTGTCTATCCTGATGCGTCACTATGTAATCATTTGATGTCGACAAGAGTTCATAAGGAAGCATGCGAAATCTTAAAATTAGTATTTAACAAAAATTATGATTTTATGGCTTTACCTGAAAACACATGGCAAGAAAAACGAAAAGAATATTATAGCCAATATGCAATTGGAATTTCAAAACCAGTATTATCACCAATTAGAAATAATAGTTTAAAAGCTATTATAAGCAAAGAAGAAAAACCTAAAGATAATGTTTACGATAGAGTATCATCGTTCTTTGGTTCAAAGATAATTAGAAAAGAGGAGTAAAATGATGAATCAACAAGCAATGTTAAAAAAAGTGCGTCAAATGCAAAAAGAAATGATGGACGCACAAGCAGAAATTGAACAAACAGAATTTAAAGCAACAAGTAATGTTGTGACTGTAATTGTAATGGGAAATAAAGATTTAAAACAAGTAATAATTGATCCTTCTTTTGAAGTTGAAGAAAAAGAAGATTTGGAAATGTTATCAGATATGATTGTTGCGGCGACATCAATTGCTTATAAAAATATTGAAAAAATGACAGAAGAAAAAATGGGTAAATATCAAGCGATGCTTGGTGGGTTTGGCTCAAGATTCTAGGATTTAAAAGTGGACAAACTTGAATTTTTAGATGACTTAACGGCTAATTTTGAAAAATTGCCAGGGGTAGGAAAAAAGACAGCTTTAAGATATGCATATAGTGTTATTGAAAAAATGTCAAAAGAAGAAGTTGAAAAATTCGCAAATTCTTTAGTTGAAACAAAAAACAAAGTAAATTATTGTAAAAAATGTGGTGTGTTAACAACAAAAGAAACATGCGAAATTTGTTCTGATACAGAACGTGATCAATCAAAAATATTAGTCGTTAAAGACACAAAAGATGTTTTTGCGATTGAAAGAACAAATCAATACCAAGGATTATATCATGTTTTAGGAGGTTTAATTAATCCGTTAGAAGGAATTGGACCTGACAAAATTAACTTAAAAACGCTAGAAGAAAGAGCAAAAAACAAAGAAATTAAAGAAATAATAATCGCCACGACCTTTACTCCAAGTGGAGAAACGACGGCTCTTTTTCTAGAAAAAATTCTTAAAAGAGAAGATTTGACAATCTCTTTAATTGGGTACGGATTGCCAGCCGGAGGCGATATAGAATATATCGACGAACTTACTTTAAAAAGAGCGTTACAGTGGCGAAACAAAATTTAAGGAGGTAAAAATGTATTACTCTTTACTTGAACAAGCAGAAAATATATTGAACAAAATAGGCGAAAAATTAATTGAATTTTTATTAGGATGGTTCTTTAAAGCACCTCCATTTATTCAATCTTTAATCGCATTAGGCGTTTGCTTTTTAGTTGTTATAGGACTTATTTCTTTAATCAAATGGTCGGTTAAAGTTTTAGTTCCTCTTGCAATTATTGCAATTGCAGTAATATTGATTTGGAAATTTGTTTTATAGATAGGAAAAAATCATCAAATAAAAATTAAAATAACCGGACGAAATTTATGTTTTGCCTGGTTATTTTTTTAAAAAAATTAGAAAATAAATGACAAATTCTAAAAGACAAAAAATATAATTAAATGTAAAAGTTGATAAAAAAAATAAAAAAACGAATTAAATAAAAAAAACAAAATCATATACTTGCATATTTTTGCAAAATATGATACAATTAGATTGTATGTGATGAAAACAATAAATATTTAGGAGGTTTCACAATGGACATACGATTAGTAAACTTAACAAAAATATTTGCCGATAACAATTCTGAAGTAAGAGCAGTAGACAATTTAGACATCACTATCCCTTCAGGAAAATTAGTCGGTTTGCTTGGTCCATCAGGATGTGGTAAATCAACAACCCTGTATATGATTGCTGGTTTGTTAGAACCAACTGGGGGCCAAATTTTTTTTGGTGATGACGATGTAACTCAACTTTCACCAGAAAAAAGAGGAATAGGACTAGTATTCCAAAACTACGCACTATATCCTCATATGACTGTTCGTAAAAATATTACTTTCCCACTTGAAAACTTAAGAAATGTTTCAAAAAAAGTGCTAAATGAAACAACAGGCGAAGAAGAAGTAATAACTGCAAAAATGCCAAAGGAAGATATTGCAGAAAGAACAATCAAATATGCAAAATTAGTTGGTATTGAAGAATACCTAGATCGTAAGCCTAAACAATTATCGGGTGGACAACAACAACGTGTAGCGATTGCAAGAGCATTAGTAAAAGAACCAAGAGTGCTTTTATTAGATGAACCACTATCTAATCTAGACGCAAGATTAAGACTACAAACTCGTGAAGAAATCAAGCGAATTCAAAGAGAAACAGGAATTACAACTGTTTTCGTTACCCATGACCAAGAAGAAGCAATGAGCATTTCTGATGAAATTGTTGTTATGAAAACAGGCGAAATGCAACAAATTGGTAAACCACAAGAAGTATATGATAATCCACGAAATCTATTCGTTGCAAAATTCTTAGGAACGCCACCAATTAATGTTTTCCGTGGAAGAGTTGAAAACGGAAAAGTATATATTGGAGATGAATGCATAGGTGATGCAGAAAACATCGAAAACCAAGAAGTAACAGTTGGTATTAGACCAGAAGGATTTGAAGTAACAGAAGATGGTGCATTCTCACTTTATGTTCAATCAGTAGAACATATTGGACGTGATATTTCCATTGTTGGTGTAAACGATAATTCAGAAAAAGAAACATTTAGATTTATAATTGATGCGGATATAAAAGTTGAAGAAGGATCAACAATTAGAACAAATATAAAACCTCATAAATTATTTATTTTCAATAAAATAACTGAAGAAAGATTAAATTAATATAGGTGCTTATATGGTTGATCAAATTTTAAAAACAAAAAAGATTGACTGGAAAGCCGGAAAAAAGGAAGCAAAAAATTTTGGTTCAGGAATGTTTTATTTATTACCAACCTTAATTTTACTAGGAGTATTTACAATTTATCCGTTATTTAATACTTTTATGATTTCATTCAAAGAGTATTATAATTACATCGATAATACTTTTATTAAATATGGGTTAGGTAACTATAAATATGTATTGCAAGATTCAGCGTATTTAACGGCATTAGGGAATACAATGATAATCGTGTTTATTTCTGTTCCGATTACGATAATGATTTCATTACTTATTTCGGTAGCCCTAAATTCAATTAAACCATTTCAAAAATTTTTACAAACTCTTTATTTCTTACCTTACGTAACTAATACAATCGCAATTGGGATGGTATTTGCGGTTATGTTTGAATCAGAAGCCGGGGTTGTAAATAGTATATTACGAACACTTGGAATTGATGCGGTTAACTGGCTTGGTGGGGTTATGGCACCAGGAGAAGTTGGGCAAGCATCAAAACTTACAGGTATGGTAGTTTTAATTACATATATTGTTTGGAACTCATTACCATTTAAAATTTTAATTTTAACAAGTGCATTACAAAGTATCGATAAACAATATTATCAAGCAGCACAAATTGATAGTACTCCAAAAGGTAGAGTATTCTGGCATATAACAGTTCCTCTACTTTCACCACAAATTGTTTATCTTATGATTACTTCATTTATTGGCGCATTTAAAGAATATACCTCAATCGTTGCAATATTCGGTGACTCAGCTTCACTTTTAGATAATCCACTTGTTCCAACAATGTCAACAGTTGTATGGTACATTTATGATAATATGGGTAACCTTAACTATCAAGCAAACATAAATGGCAGTGCAATAACATATTCAGGAATCGGTTATGCGGCTGCAGGTGCATTCTTACTATTTATTATAATTATGATATTTACAGCAATTAACTCTTACGTAAGTAAGAAGCGAGTTCATTATTAGGAGGCATATTATGGCAAACAAAGAAATGATTGTTAACAATAATGAATCAATTGATAAAGTAATAAAAAAAGAAAAAATTAAAAAAATAATCACAAGCGTATTTATTTATATTTTCTTAATTTTAGTAGCTATTTATATTGTGTTCCCGTTTTATTGGATGATTATTACATCTTTAAAGTCAAGTGAAGAATTGGATTCCTTAACAGTTACTTACTTCCCAAAAAAGATAATGTGGTCAAATTATCCAATTGCAATGCGAAGAGCACAAATGGGTAGATTAATGTATAACACAGTTTTAGTTGGTGTTGTTTCAACTATTGGAACATTAATTACAACAATCTGTGCCGCTTACGCATTTTCAAGAATCAAGTTTATAGGACGTGAATTAATATTCTCAATTTTCCTTGCGACAATGATGATTCCGGGCGAAATGATGGTTATTACTAACTACATTACAATTATTAATTTAAATTGGATTGATACTTATCAAGCAATGATTGTTCCGTTTATGGTAAGCGTTTATTACATTTATTTGTTAAGACAAAACTTTAGACAAATTCCAAATGAGCTTTATTTAGCAGCAAAAGTTGATGGCACAAGCGATTTAAAATACTTATTCAAAGTAATGATTCCAATTGCAATGCCAACAATTACAACAATTACAATTTTAAAATTAATGGGTTCTTGGAACTCATATGTATGGCCAAACTTAGTAACAACAAAAGCAAATATGCGACTTGTATCAAACGGATTAAGAACAGCATTTACATCTGATGAAGGAAGAACCTCACAAAATTTACAAATGGCGGCTTCAGCAATTATTACCGCCCCTCTAATGCTTCTATTCTTATTCATGCGTAAATATATTATGCGTGGCGTATCTAGAAGCGGAATCAAAGGCTAAAACTAAATTAAGTTTAGCAAACATATATATTATCTAATTAAAAAGGAGAAAAATATGAAAAAATTTTTAACTGCAGTTGTTGCGGTTTTTGCGATTTTTACTCTTGCAAGCTGTGATATTAATACAGGTGGTGGTAACACTGACAATGACAAAATCGAAGTTACTTTCTGGCATGCAATGGGGCAAGAAAAGCAAAAAGTTATTCAAAAAATGATTGACACGTTTGAAGCAAAATATTCAAACGTAAAAATAACAGCATCATCTCAAGGTGGTTATGGCGATTTACAATCAAAAATTCAAGATAACCTAAGAG
>CAYVQA010000043.1:5696-11239 GCA_964453965.1 uncultured Staphylococcaceae bacterium | reverse complement strand
ATTTTATTGCAGCTTTTGTTAACTTTTTTGCCAATGTATTTACTGATCCAATAGGTGCTATTGCGAGACTATTTTTTGATTTAGTAGATTGCATTTTGGGATTATTACAAGCACTTGCATCAGCAATTGATACTATTTTCGGAAGCAATTTAGCAGGATCTGTACAAGGTTGGAGAGATTCTTTGTCTGGTTGGGTAGATGAAACTTTTGGAGAAGACAAAGAAATAATGGCTCAAATAAGTGGCGAAGATTACCATTTTAATAGATTGGAATATGGTGATGCTTGGAATACTGGTTACTCGTTTGGGGAAGGCTTAGAAGATAAAGTTAGTGGAATGTTTGGAGATGGCTTAGACATAAGCAACATCGGTAATGTAGATAATGTTTCAAATGTTGAAGGCGAAGTTGATGTATCATCAGAAGATTTAAAGCTTTTAAGAGAGCTTGCAGAGCAACAATATATTCAAAACTATATTTCTAATGATCCAGTATTATATATATCTACTGGCGATATAAATGAAAATGCAGATGTAGATTATTTAATAAAAGGTGTTGGAAAGACATTGAAGGAAGAAATTGAATCTAGTATGGAAGGAGTGCCAGTTGGATAATGGGATATCATATGTATTTAAGTTATAATAACAATGAAGAACTTATTGAACTTCCAATACTTCCTGAAAAACTTGAGATATCTGGAAGTGGTGCAAATAAATCTTCTGAAGTTTTGAGCTTGGGAGAAATTACACAATTAAAATTACCTAAACTTTTTAGTTTGCAAATTGATACTGAATTTCCAGCCGAATGGTCTCCTGTTTGCGAAGTATCTGCTTCAAAATTGAAAAGTCCTTTTGATTATATAACTATGATAGAAAAATGGAGAAGAACATTAAGACCGATTCGATTTGTTTTTACAGGTAGTACAGTAGATATAAATTCTCCAGTTTCAATAGAATCTTTTACTTATACTGAAAATGGTGGAGATGTGGGAACTTTCAAAGTCAAAATCAAATTAAAAGAATATCGTTTTTATGGTGTTGATAAAGTAAATATTGATAATAATTTTATTCAAAAATCACGCTCTAATACACGAACAGTTAAACAGCTTTATAAAGTAAAAAAAGGAGATACATTAACATCAATTTCTATAAAAAATTTTGGAAATGAATCTAAATATTGGGATATAAAAAGACTAAATGGACTAACAGATGCTGACTTAATAAATGGATTAGAACCGGGAATGGAGTTGAGGTTATATTGACATATGAAATTCGTTTGGATAAGAAAAATGGCATTGTATGGAACATCACTAATATTATTACAAAAGCTGTTTTAAAGTTAAAAAGGACTGGTTCATGTGGCACATTGACTTTAAGTTGTGTAAAAGGCGATGCTTTTAGTAATAAAGAATTTAAGTTTGAAAATGGCGATGTTGTTCAACTTTATATTGATGGTGTTGGAAGATTTTATGGCTATGTTTTTAAAGTAGAAAATAAAGTAAAAGATCAAACATATCAAGTTACATGTTACGATCAAATAAAATATCTGTTATATAAAGCTACATATAGTTTTGTAAATAAAAAGGCGAGTGAAATTATAAAATCAATATCTGAAGAATTCAAGTTGCGTGTTGGCTCGATAGCTGACACGCAATTTGTTATTCCTAAATTATTAGAAGATGATAAAAAGTTATTAGATATTATGTCAGAAGCTCTTTATCTTACTTCTGATAATGGTGGAGGTCAATATTGTTTATATGACGATTTTGGAAATTTAACGCTAAAAGCATTAAATGATATGAAAAAAGAACTTATACTTGCGGATAATACACATATAGAAGATGCAACATATACGGTAGATATAGAAGATAGTTATAGCATTTTCAAAATTGTTAGAGACAATAAAAAAACAGGAAAAAGAGATGCATTTGTATATCAAAATACGGATTTAATTAACAAATGGGGAATGCTTCAATATTTTTCGAAGGTAGATGAAGATTTAAATGATGCTCAAATTCAAAAGCAGTTAGATGCTCTATATGGAATAAAAGGTAAAGAAAAAAAGACATTTTCAGTAAAAAGTATTGGAGAATTTGTAAGAGCAGGAGAAAGCATTGCGATAGTTATTGAAGAACTAGAAATAAAGCAATTTTTCGTTATAGATGAAGTTGAACATACTTTTGAAAATGGAAATGTTCATAATATGAATTTAATATTATATGCTGGATAGAAAGTTGGTGTAACAAAATGAATAAAGCTCAAAATGATTCTTTATTAAATTTGATAAAACAAATATCAATAAATGCTGTTGAAGCAACAAAGCCGACAGCTTTTTTATTTGGTACAGTCGTTTCGACATCGCCATTAAAAATAAAAGTGTCTAATAATTTAATACTAACAGAAGAATTTTTAGTTGTGCCTAGATCATTAACTAATTATTCGCTTTCTGTTGGTATGGATATTGCTACTGAAAATACTTCAACAGATACTACGCATTCGCATATTGTTAATTATGAAGATTCAACTATAGAAGGAAGTACAAGTAAAAATGTAACATCTGAAGAAACCGCATTTGATAATACACATAAACATTCTGTTAAAGGGATTAAAAGTATTACGATATACAATACATTAAAAGTCAATGAAAAGGTTATTCTTGCTCAAATACAAGGCGGACAAGATTTTATTATATTAGATAGGGTGTGATTATAAAATGACTCCTAAAAATGAAACTCAGACACAAATAAGTAACGAACTAATAACAAATGAAATGCCGTCTAAGACTTATAAAATAGATTTTGATAGAAATAGAATAGATGGGGATTTTATAGATGGAATTGAAGCTTTGAGGCAAACCATATATTGCATTTTAAATACAATACGATATGAACATATTATATATTCGCATAATTATGGTAGTGAGCTTCAAAACATAATTGGAATGGATTTTGACTTGGCAAAGTCAGAAGTAAAAAGATACATAGAAGAAGCAATTTTAAGTGATGAACGATTTACAGAAATACAAAATTTTAATTGCCAAAAAATAAATTCGGATAGTATATATATTAGTTTTGATGTACTGACTGATTTAGGTGCAACAATCAATGTTGAACAGGAGGTGAATGTTTAGAAATGTTTGAAGAATATACATACGAATATATTTTAAATGAAATGCTATCAAGAATTAGCGATAACTTAGATAAAAGAGAAGGCTCTGTAATTTATAATGCATTAGCACCTGCTGCAATGGCAATAAATGAGCAATATAAAAAATTAAGCAATTTAGTAAGTTTAATCTGGCCTGATACTGCTACTGGAGAATATTTGGATAAGTTTGTAAATCAGTTTGGAATAGAAAGAAATAAAGCAACTTATGCAATAAAAAAAGGAACATTTTACGATAATGAAAATCAGCTTATTGATATAGAAATCGGTAAACGATTTAGTATAAATGGAATTATATATGCTGTGTATGAAAAAATTTCTGATGGTATATTTCAAATGCAATGCGAAACTGCAGGAGTAATTGGAAATAGTCAATACGGAAATTTACTTCCTATAGATTATGTTCAAAATTTATCTGTTGCAGAATTGTCAGATATATTAGTACCTGGAGATGAAGAAGAAACAGACGAAGAATTAAGAAGTCGATTTTATTCTTCCGTTAATAGTGTTGCCTTTGGTGGAAATATTGCAGATTATAAGGAAAAGGTAAAATCAATTGATGGTGTTGGTGCAGTGAAAGTTATTCCAACCTGGAATGGTGGAGGCACGGTAAAGTTAATTGTGCTAGATAGTTCTTTGAATGTACCTAGTGAAACTTTACTACAAAATATACAAAATGCTGTGGGAGAAGATGGCGATGGCATCGCTCCAATTCGGACATGTTGTAACTACAGTATCTGCGACAAAAGTAAATTTATCAATTAGTACTGATATAACTTTAGCAGAGAATGTAGCAGAAGAAACAATTAAAACAGCTATTGAAAATGCGATAAATGAGTATCTTTATGAAGTCAAAGAAAACTGGGAAAATAGCACTTCTCTAACAGTTAGAATAGCACACATAGAAAGTAGAATTTTAAATGTTGAAGGCGTTATCGACATAGCAAATACAAAAATAAATAATAATACCGATAATATTATTTTGACGAATGAGCAAATTCCATACTTAAGCGAGGTGGTATTTAATGAGTAATTTAATTAAAAGCTTACCACCATTTTTACAAGAAATAGAAGAATATAAAAAAATCTGTTCAACAGAAGATATAGAGATAGAAAAAGTTGATAGTAAAATAAACGAATTGCTAAATGAAATAAGTGTTGAAACTGCAGAAAGCTACGGCTTAACAAGATATGAAAAAATATTTAATATAACAAATGCTGTTGATGTAACTACAGAAGAACGCAGATTTAAAATAAAATCTAAACTTATTAACCAACTTCCTTTTAATATGAAATGGCTAGATAATAAATTGAAAAATTTAGTTGGAGAAGGTAATTATAAAATAACATTAGATACCGACAATTACAAAATCACAGTTCAAATATCGCATATCTTTCCTGACGTAGCAGATATTTTAGGTGATGATTTGAAAAAACAATTGCCTGCTAATCTTGTAATTATTATAAATTTATTTCAAACGGAAAATGCAAATTTGTACATTGGAGCAACAGTGCATGTTGGCGATATTCAAAAAATACTGGAGGTGAATTAGAAAATGGGAGCATTTAATAAAATGTATTTAACGACTGCTGGACAAACACTTCTTTATAAAGCTCAAACAGGAAAAAACTTGAAATTCACTAAATTTAAGTTGGGCGATGGTGAATTAAATGGTAGAGCAATAGCACAATTGACAGATTTAATAAGTTTAAAAAAAGAAATAGAAGTAAGTAAATTAAAAATACAAAATAGTAAAATAACAATAGGGTGTAGTTTTAGTAATTCTGGTGTTGAAACAGGTTTTTATTGGAGAGAGCTCGGAATATATGCGGAAGATCCTGATACAAAAGAAGAAATACTATACATATATGGAAATTCTGGTAGTGAATCCGATTATATTTCTGCAGAGGGAACAGATATATTAGAAAAATTCCTAGATGTTGATATAACTATTAGTGATGTAGAAAATATTTCTGCTGTAATTGATGATTCACTTGTTTTTGTTTCTGTGGCAGATTTGAGAAATGTAGAAAATAATTTAGAACAAAAAATTACAACTGTAGATGAAAAAGTCGATGAAGCGAATGGAAATGTAACAAAAATAGATGCAAAAATTGCAAGTTTGGAAAAAACGATTGAAAATATTGATGTAACAATTACAAACAGTACAGATACAACATTTCTGGGAATATTAAAAGGCAATGGTGCAAAAGTTGGAGTAGCAACAGAAGCAGATATAATTGCAGCAATTCCTGAGAAAGCATCTCAATGGGACGAGGGCGGTGGTGCTGTAAAGCAGGAATTAGAATTATTAAAATTAGAGTTGGTATTAAAAGAAATTATTGATGAGAATAATGTAGGTTCAGATGCTTTTTTAATCG
>CAYVQA010000043.1:3756-5596 GCA_964453965.1 uncultured Staphylococcaceae bacterium | reverse complement strand
GTATTAAAAGAAATTATTGATGAGAATAATGTAGGTTCAGATGCTTTTTTAATCGATATGTCAAATACAAATGACTATACACAAAGCAGTGGATATTTTGATTCTGCAACAAATGTAGCATATATATAAAATATCTACTAGTAGTCATACTTTTTATAATTAAAATATATTATTCTATTTTGTAGGTGAAATTATGGAAAAAGAATTTGTACTTGTTACCAAAATAAAAAATTTAATAAAACATACATTGACACTTACCGAAAATAAAAAAAGATTTCCAAAAGCTATGCGTTTTAGTTTGGTAAATAGAATTCAAAACACGGTATATGACATCTTATCTTATGCATTAGAATGTAATGAATTATATCCAATAAATCAAGTAGAACTAAGGCAAAGACAGCGTTATCAAGATATGATTATAGCAAGATGTAATATTTTATTATCATATTTAGATATTGCTTTTTCAAGAGAATGTATTGGAACCAAAAGCTTAGAATATTGGAGCTCTTTAGTTGTTGAAATTAAAAATATGACTTTGGGGTGGAAAAAGAAAGATAAAGAAGTCTTTAGGTTTTCTCAAAGTTAGTAATTATTTGGGGTATAGTTTGGTTTTAGGGAGGCTAGTTTGCTTTTAGTTTCCGCTCCGTCGCCCTACTATAATAATAATAATAATAACAATAATACTAATTCGTATAACGGGACCTATCAGGGTGTGCGTCCGCTCATGTAGAAAGTGTGTCAAAGTAGGCAATTTGCTGAAATCAGAGCTCTACACAAGGAAACTATATCCTGTTGCTAACAAATAGCAACAAATACAAGAATATTGATGCAGTTGTATTTTATATTTTCATAACATACCTGCTATAAACAATATGAGGTGAATTATGTTTGAAAAAATTACTGACTTTGAGAATTTATATAAAGCATATAAAAGAGCACGACAAGGAAAAAGCACAAAGGTACAAGTTGCAAAATTTGATACAAATGTACTTGAAGCTATACTTTTATTACAAAAACAACTAAAAGAAAAAACTTATAAAGTTGGCAAATATCATTACTTTTATGTATATGAACCAAAGAAAAGAAAAATACAAGCAAATGAATTTAAAGATAAAGTAGTAGAACATTCTTTGTGTGATAATGTGATGAATGAAATATTTGAAAGGCAATTTATTTATGACAATTATGCATCTCAAAGAGGAAAAGGCACGCACTTTGGATTAGAAAGGCTAAAATATTTCTTAAGAAAATTTTATAGAAAACATGGCGTAAATGGTTGGATTTTAAAATGCGATATTTCACATTATTTTGATTCGATTGATAAGGAAATATTAAGAAATAAAGTACATAAAATTATAAATGATGATGAAGTTAATTGGTTAATTGATTTAATAATAGATAGTACGCCAGGCAATATAGGAATACCTATTGGAAATCAGACGAGTCAATATTTTGCATTATTGTATTTATCTGAAATGGATCATTGGATTAAAGAAGATTTAAGAATAAAACACTATGGGAGATATGTAGATGACTTTTTTCTGATACATCATGACAAGGAGTATTTAAAATATTGTTGGAAAGAAATAGAAAAATATCTTTCTGCAATTGGTTTAAAATTAAATAAAAAAACACAAATCTTACCTATAAAAAATGGAATAGATATATTAGGATTTCATATTTATATGACGGATACAGGAAAAATAATTATGAAATTAAGGCAACGAAGTAAAACCAAAATGAAACGAAAATTAAAAAAGATGAAACAAAAACTAAATAACAATTTAATAACTAAAAATGATATTTTTGCCAGTTGGCAAGCTTGGAATTCTCATGCGAG
>CAYVQA010000043.1:2327-3656 GCA_964453965.1 uncultured Staphylococcaceae bacterium | reverse complement strand
CCTACGACCGAGCACCAAGTAATTCGAATGTGCGTAATAATTATAATGAATATGACAATAAGCCTGCTTTTTTAAATGGATTTTCAACAGAATTTAAGAATGCTTTGATAGCAGCAAGTTTAACATATAAACAACCTGCTTATGAGGGTGGTACAAAGATTACTGTTAGTAGAAAAGTATTCTTGCCTAGTGCTGAAGAAATTGGCGGAAGTGTAAATTCAGAAGGAAGTGTAATATCATATTTTAATAAAGGAGTTGCAGGGGCATATCCAACTTCACAAGCTGTTGCTAATGCTGAATATTCAAATAATTCATATATATCTACCACTGTAATGGCATATTATTGGTTAAGGACTTGCTATAATAATTATACTGGGTATGTGCAGAAATATAATATTTCCGCTCCGTCGCCCTACTATAGTACTACTTATAGTAACACTTATACTAAGTCGTATAACGGGACCTATCAGGGTGTGCGTCCGCTTGTAAACTTGGATTCTTCAATCAAAATCTCGGACGAGGCAGATTCTGACGGTGTATATGAAATTATATGGAACACAAAACCAACGATAGAGGATATTCCATCTCTTGGCGAAAAAAGAATAACACCATTCAATATTGCATATACAGCGAATGATATTGATGACGATCCATTAACGGTTACTGCAACATTAAACGGAAATGTAATATACACACGCTCAAATGTATCAAGCGGAAGTACAAATAATATCCAAATTACTAAAACAATGATAGATAATTATGGAGTTGAAGGAACTAATACAGTAGAAGTTACAGTTCCTGATGGAATAGAAAGTGTTTCCAAAACTACTACATTTGAAAGAAACCAAACAGAATTAACAATTCAAGGTAATGAAATATTAAGTTATGATGAAATGCCAAAAGAAATGGGAATTAGATTAGTTTCAAATGTTCCTAATGGTGCGACAATGTATGTATTCTGCTGTAATAACGCAAATGACACTAATCCTACGTGGGAAGAATGCACTCAAGAAGTTTCAAACGGTGAGATGCACACATTTACAAATACATTAAAAACTGCAGAAAAATGGGGAGTAAATATTAAAATAGTAATTCAAAAAGGAACTGCCTCAGAAAATGCAACAATTAGTGGATTTGGAGGTGTTGTATAATGAAAAAATTTAGTAATAAAGACAAACTTGAAAAAGAAAAACAATTATTATTGCCATTATCAATAGTATTTGTAAAAATGGTTGAAAAAGGCGATATTGATGAAACGACAGCTAGTGAAAATGCTAATATGTTCATATCGTGGAGTGAAAATGTAAAATATTCGATAAATACATTATT
>CAYVQA010000043.1:0-2227 GCA_964453965.1 uncultured Staphylococcaceae bacterium | reverse complement strand
GGAACTGGAATTACAGAAATAAAATCAGAAATGAAAACAGTCAAAGCAGATATAAAAGAAGATCATGACAGAATTATTAGAGTTGAAGAATCTGCTAAGCAAGCACATAAAAGAATTGATAGAATTGATGAAACATCAAAACATGAATAGGAGGAAAATGTTATGAATGAAAAATTATTAAAATGGTTAAGAGCAGCAGGAATAAGAGCATTAAAGACTATGGCACAAACTGCAGTATCGTTAATAACAGTAGGTGCTGCAATGACAGAAGTTGATTGGAAAATGGTTGGCTCAGTAAGTTTGACAGCAGGCATATTAAGTTTATTTACAAGTATTGCTGGACTTCCAGAAGTAAAGGACGAGTGAGAAGTATGATAAAAATAGAAGAATATTTAATTCCAAAAGAAACCTATCATATTACTTCATCAAAGGGTAACAAAGTCTATGTTAGACCAGGGAAAATAATAACACCTACTACATTGACGATTCACTCTACGGGAAATTTAAAATCTACTGCAAGAAATGAAAGAAATTGGTTGGTTAATTCCAACAATAAAAGTGATGCAAGTTGGAATATATGTGTAGATGAAAATGAAGCAATAATTGCAATACCGCTAAATGAAAAAAGTAATCATTCTGGAAGTGGAGTAGGTAATAATACTAGTATTGGACTTGAAATATGTGAGAGTGGAGATCGAGAAAAAACATTAAAAAATGCCATAAAAGTTTCTGCTTATATATTAAAAAAATATAATTTGTCATATAAAGATTTGCGACAACATTATGATTGGAATGGTAAAAATTGTCCGAGAATTTTACGAGAAACTAATCGCTGGGAATGGTTTGTGAATGAGGTTAAAAAAGAAATGGAGGTTACGAATATGCTTGAGAGATTGATTGAGAAATATACAGAAGAAGTTGTTGAAAAAGCACTTGTTAAACTTATCGAATCTGTAAATGACGATGGAGTAGCATCAGAATGGGCAAAAGATGAATTGAAAGAAGCTATTGATAATGGAATTACAGACGGTACACGACCAAAATCGTTTGCAACAAGACAAGAAGTTGCTATTATGGTGAATAGAGTATTAAATAAGTAATGACTAATTTATTTTCTACTATTTTAAAATATAAAAAGAGACTGCTACCCTAATTTTGTATAGCAGTCTCTAATCTTTATTCCAATGAAATAAAAATTGCTATGTTAACTAATTTGGACATAGGAATTTTATATTTGTATTTTAAAATTTCTAATCCATCAAATAATGATTTATTTATTAAAAAAGATCTATGAATCTTACCAAGATTTTTATTGCGTTGATATGATACGATTTTTTCTGTTTCTATCAAATTTTTAATTGCTACATTTACGAGATTAGATATTGAGCAATTATATTTTTGAGAAGAAATTGTTTCTAATGCTAAATATAAATCTTCGTCAATATCGTACGCTCTTGATATCAATTCCTCTTTTTCAAAAAAGAAATAGTCAAAAGCACTCATAAATGATATCAATCTCCTTTTTTTACTCTCACGATAATATCGCTAGGTTCACATTCTAAAACTTCGCAAATTTTATCCAGCGTTTCAAAACGAATGCCGTTAGTGGCATTATTCAACAAATTGCTAAGTGATTGATAATTGCCGTTCCATCTTTTTAATAAACCAATATTTAGTTTTTTTCTTTTCTGTTAATACTTCTTTTACTTTCAAATAAACCATATATATTACCTCCTTGAGAGATACTATATAAAAAAGCTATGCTACATTTTAACTAGTTTAAAACGAAGTTATGTGTAGATAACTTATGTACAACGAAGATATTTTTTAGTATAATATTTTTGGTGATGAATATATGAAAAGTTTCAAAAAAGAATGCTTGAATATAATAAAAAAATGCAGAGAATACATAGAAAAAGGCAAATATGACGAATTATTAAGTTATTTAGATTTACAAGAAATGTATGTTAAAGGTTACAAAAATGATACTGACAAAGCTGGAAAATATATTGACACTTTAACAAAAGAACTAAAATAACTATGTTATAACGCAGTTATTTCAATTTACATAAAATGGTATAATATATCTATAAAATGTTCGGGAGGGATTTTAAATGAAGCAGGTATCTTATAGATATGTTATTTTGAAAAACCTAAGAAAAAATTTAAAAAATTACGAAAAGATAGTTTTAATTATTTTTCCTCGAAGTGCTTATAAAATATATTG
>CAYVQA010000042.1:0-11261 GCA_964453965.1 uncultured Staphylococcaceae bacterium | reverse complement strand
CTTTTTTAAAAAGATTTATCTTTTTCAGTCGTAATATTTGTATGAGGTGATGATATGTTTTTAAAAGAAATACCAATTTGGGATAGACCAAGAGAAAAACTACTTTACAATGGCGCAAGTTCTCTATCTAATCAAGAATTGATTGCAATAATTTTAAGGACTGGTTCAAAAGAACAAAATGTATTAGAATTATCGGAAAAAATCTTGTTGAAATTAGAATCGATTGCGGATATGTCAACTCTTTCAATCAATGAATTAACTGAAATTAAAGGAATTGGTTCATCAAAAGCAATTAGCATACTTGCGGCTGTTGAACTTGGAAGGAGGGTAAGCAATTTTGTTAAACCAAATATAAAAATTAAAAGTGCAAAAGATGTATATAACATTTTAAAATCAGAATTAATTAATAAACAACAAGAACATTTTGTTGGTATTTATTTGAATGGACAAGGTGAAATTATCGCCAAAAAAATTATTACAATTGGCAATAATTATTCAACCATTTTTGATAATAAAGAATTATTAAAATGGGCAATGAAGTATCATGCTGCAGGAGTAATAATCGCTCATAATCATCCATCTGGCAATTGTAATCCAAGTATTGCAGATGTTGAAATGACAAAAAGATTAATTAAACAATCTAAACTATTAGATATTAATTTATTAGATCACATTATAATAGGAAATAATTTTTATAGTTTTAAAAAAAATACAAAATTATTTGAAAATTAAATTTTAATAAATGAATTAATTTTTGCATAAAATGTATTGGTGATTGTAATGTTTAAAAGTACAAAAAAATATCGTAAAAGAAAAAACTTATTAATTGAACCACAATCAAAAGATAAAAAAACATATATTGATGATTTGTTTTTGCGAATTTTTCTAAGTTCATTATTATTATTATGCTTATGCACAATAGAAAGATTTATTTCAAATTATAATTTGCGAAGTAACTTAAATTATAATTTTAATCTTATTAAGGCTACAAAACTTTTTGCAAATACTCCTTTAGAAATACTAACAGAAGATGAAGTAATTACTGTATATGAAACAGATGTCTATGATAAAGTGCGTTATGATAATGGTATCAATTATGTAACAAATAATAGCTATGCAGGGGTCGATAATTTAGTATCAGGCTATGTTGTTAAAATTTTAAAGGATAAAGACAATAATGGAAATATTATTTATACAGTAGTCGTAAAAGGTGCTGATGGACTAGAATATACGTATTTAGAATTAGAAAGTATTGATGTTTCTTTATATCGATATCTTGACGCAAAAGAAACAATCGGTAAAGCAAAATATGATGATAATGTTTATCACTTTAAATTAATAATTGAAAATAAAGGAGAGAAAATTAGTTTTTATGATAATTAGTCCATTGTTATTGATTTATTTTTTATTTTGTGTAATTTTTAAGCAAATTGATGTGTTTTTAATAATTATTGGGACAATATTACTACATGAATTTGGTCATTATATGATGATAAAAATATTTAATGGTAAAGTTAAAAAAATTAAATTTTCACTTATTGGAGCGATAATGGATGTAAGTTTAAAAGAAAACTATTATACAAACAAATATTATATTAGTAATTTACTTATAGCGATGGGTAGGAATCGCTATGAATGGAATTATAATTTTAATTGTTAGTTTCTTTAAAGAAAATTTTTATGCATATTATAAGATAATATACGATTATTCATTACTAATGATATGTTTTAATCTTTTACCAATTTATCCACTTGATGGGCATCGAATTATTAAGATAATTTTAGAATTGTATTTTGATAATGAATATACAACTGAAGTTTGTTATTATTTATCAATATTGTTAATCATAATTTTAGGAATCGTATTTCTTGTTTTTTCTAAATGGCTTTATTTGATAATTGTATTTTCGTTACTTATTATGAATCTAAAAAGTAAAAAAACATTAATTAATAAAATATCGTATATTAGTTATTTTTTAAAAGAAATTACATATTAAAGTTAGAAAAAAGAGTTAAACTTTTTAATAATGATTAAATAAATGATATTTTTAGATTTATTGTATTTATTTCATTTATTATATAATCTTTAGGCGCCTTAATTGGTGCCTTTTATTATAATTTAGAAGAGCGAAAATGAATTTTATGTGAATTAAAATTAACATAACGTTTGAATATTTATGTAAAATATGTTAAAATAAGATAAATATTAATTAATTTTTTAATAATATGAAAATAAAATTAAAATTTGCAATTTGGCATTTGTTTATCCTAGATACATTTAATTTAACAATTGTATCTAATTAAATTAATTGGAGGCTTTATGATTAGTAAAATAGATATAAAATTAAGAAAATATTTACAAATACAAAAAAATAAAGAAGAATTGTCACTTGTATCAAATAAAATTGAAGATAAAATTAATTTACATTGTGACAAAATTCAAAAGTTTTTAAAAAATGCTAATATGTTTCTTCATAATTATAGTGAATTGTATAGTCAATATTGTTCTTTTAATAATAATGGGATGATGTTATTTAATGGTAATGTTGAAACTGTTAGTTTTACGTGGGAGAATTTTGAAAAAATTACTGATGAATGTGTTAAATGGATTATATCAATTTGTAAAAATCCTCAAAATAATGAGATGCAAATTCGAAAATGTTGTATGTCATATAATACATTATTATTGCTTTTACATGTTAAAGATAAATTAAAAGAAAATGGAATTAGAATTACAAGTAATAAAATTAAAAATGAAATTGAACTATATCGCTTTGATCAAGATGAAGATACTGATAAAGAATGGAAAAAAATCTATGAAACACTAGAAAATAATGATCAAAATCAAGCAATTGAATTTATAAAACAAGAGATGAATTCAGCATATTGTGAAGGAAATATTGTTTATGGATTAAAAAGAGATTTAGAAATATTTTCAGAACAAATTGAATCACCTGTTTTTCTTCAAGCATCACAAGGTGAAAATGCTGTTTTTATAAAAACTAGTGATGAAGAAAAAACAAGTAGAATATTAGATAAATTTTTACCTGGCCTTTTCGAAAGAACTTCACATTCATATAAACCTGGTAATTATAATTTTGCATTTATTGAAAAGACAAATATAAACGATTCTGCTTGTGGAAGATTTTGTGACCGAATAAAGCATAATAATAAAATTGAATCATGTTTATATCACTTATCTGCAAAAAGTTATAATGAAAAACCTATTAAAGGTATTGCGTCTACGGATGAAGAAGTAGAAAGTTTAGTATTTGGACTTTTTAAAGAATTAGATAACCGTAAAAAAATGAGCCGTTTAGCAAGGAAATCAATTTGTGAATTTAATGAAGAAAATCCTTATGAAATGTTGTCATATATTATTTTAGTAATAAATACATTTTCTGATTTGTTTGTTGACACATATCATGCGAAAGATTTATATGGCTGTTTACGTGAATTAATTAAAAATGGTGGTAAGTATGGAATTTTTGTTCTTTGTGTTGGTAGAAATTTAGTTGTTGAGGATCAAAATAATTTTTTCAGTTCTACACCTTCAATTTTATTTGATTTAGAAGCTACTTTTGATCATATTGTTGACTATGAAAATAATGATAGTCAATTGGAACTTTTAAGTAGTAGCTTGAGCGATAGTGAATTGTTTGGTGAATTAGAGTCTAAGCTTGAAAGAAATTCATCGTTGACTTTTAGTTCGTTAATAAAAAGAACTGATATTGAAATTCCATCATTTTATAATGAAGATGGAACTAATAAAGTTGGAAAAATTGCAATTCCAATAGGAATTAGTGGTGGAAAAGTATCTTATTTTCAAACTGAAATTGGCGGAAATATGGTATCAACGATTATTACTGGGGGAACTGGTTCAGGTAAAACAACGTTTATTCGTTCATTAATAATGAGTGGTTCATATTTTTATTCACCAGATCAAGTGCAATTTTATATTATTGACTTTAAATCATTAAATGGAACGGCCGACTTTGCTTGTTTTTCCCAAGATGGAGGAAATGCGTATGTTCCTAATGTGCGCTTCTTATCAGAAAGATCTAATAAAGGTCAAGCATTTGCATTGTTTAATTACATAAAACAAATAGAAGATCAAAGATCACACCTTTTTATAAAATATGGTATTGAGAATGCTCAAAAATACCGTGAAATGTTATATAGAGAAATGCAAAAAATAGGAAGCAATAATTATGCAAATTATGCTCATAAATTAGGAAAAAATGCAATACCTGCATTACCACAAATCTTTTTAGTTATTGATGAAGCAAATAGTGCTTTTGCGGAAGACGATGGCGATTTAATGTCACAATTAAGTATTCGCGTTAGTAAAATTCGTAGTTATGGTATTAGTTTCATACTATGTGGACAAAGAAATCCCGTTGTAGATAAAAATATTCTTAACAACATTGGTAATAGAATTGCTTTAGCCGCGAATGAAGAAAGTACATTCTTAAAAACATTTTCAGCAGCAGATCAAACTGAACTTGAATCTGGATTTAGATTTGTACAAGGGCAAAAGGGAAAAGCAGTTATTCAATTTGGTGGACAAACATCAGTTTCATTTGTAAGTACTGCATATCTTGAATTTGATAAAATTAGTGTTGTTGCAAAATTAATTAATGAAAAATATGCTGATGATATTTACAATTGGACTCAACAACGACCAGGAAGTAGTTCAGTTGTTTCTGCGGATGTTTTAATAAACGCAATCAATGATCAAAATAGCGCAATTAATAATGGTGAATTTGAAATTGATGATTTTTCGCCACTTTATGTAGGAATAAATTCACTTTCATCTATTCCTCATCCAATTGTTTTAGGAGCACCAGATATTAATGGTGATGATGTTAAAGTTGGTGAACAACAAGATAAAACACCACATAATTATTGTGTTTATGCAAAACCACTTAAACAAATAAAAATAATTTGGAATATGGCTTTTTATTTAGCATATTTTCTTAAAAAATATAAAATATCACCAAACAATCACAATATCAGTATTAACTATGTTAATACTAAAGAACGAAGAAGACGATTAATTAACGCAGGCGAAGATGAAGGAACAAAAATTTTACATCAATATCGAGATTTATCAATTGAATCGGGATTTGATGAATATATTCAAGTAAATGAATCAGTTAATGATATATCAAGAGCATTATGCGAATGCTATGATATTTATCGTAAACGTAAGTATGAATCAACTGATGATGATATGCCATATTTATTTTGCCTAGCAAAAGCCGATAAATGGATTTCCGAAGTTGGTAAGAATATTCAAAATGATATTGTTGGTGATAATTTAAAAAGCAATTCTCAAGTACAAGTTTCATTAGATAGTATTCCAAATGATTTTATTAAGACATTAAAGATTCATTTAAAAACTCAATTAGGAAATGACTTTGATATTGATTCAATGATTTCTTCTGTACAAGATATCGATGATCTTATGGAACAAATGGTAACAGATGAAAATCTTAAAAATCAATATTTACAGATAAAATCACCAAATAATTCACAAATGATAAATTCACAAATAATAAATCTTGATGAAAATGAAATTTTAAAGATGCTTGGTGAATTATTAAAAGATGGGGCTGAACAAAATGTATATGTTGTTTTTGCATACGAATCAGCCGATGAGAAACTTAAAAATGAACATCGATTTATTAATGTCCTTAAATGGAAAAATTTAATAACTGATGTTCCAGAAATTAATGGTCAAGAATATGATGAAAATTTATGCTATTGTAAACGAATTGAAGTTCGTCTATGGGATTTTCTAAATTCTTCAAAATGGCATGATTTTATAAAGAAATTTTAAAATAATATAGTAAATATTTTAAATAATAAATATTTGCTTAAAATGGATATATTTTATAAAGAAAGGATTTTAATATAGACAAAAACTGAATTGTTTATATTATGTGATGATTAAATGAGTTACAATTGGGATATAGATCAAGTAAAATCTGTGACAAAAGAAATAATGAAACAACTTAAATATATTGAAACGGAATCAGAACGACTTTTGCAAGTAAATGTTAAGTATCGTGCTGAGTTAAAAGACCAAGTTTCTGAAGATGTAAATAAGTGTATTATTAAAATTAGAGATGATGCACAGCATATGCAAGATGATATTGATAAAAGAAATACATTAATTAGTGAATCGAATAGTGTATTATATAAAATTGAAAATGAAGATCGCATTAAAGCGTAAATAATGAATAAAAATCTAAATTTATAAGGAGAAACCGATGAGTGCATCAGAAATAATTGCAAAAAATGAGAATTTACATAAAATCACATTAGAAGAAAAAGAAGGTATTGATGATTATATCTCACAAGTAAAAGCAGCGATTAACATTATTAGTGGTCAAATTAGTTCAATGATGGCAAATGGTGATACAATTGATGACATTAAAGAAATTTTAAAAGAAGACATCTCACAATTAAATAATGACTTGCGTAGATTAGAAAATCTTTCACAACAACTTCAATCTAAAGCAGATGGATACGAAAGATATCTTAATATTTTACGAAAAGCAGCGAGATAATCATGGCAAAGGAATTTATTGATTTTCAGTGGACATCTTGGAATGACGATGTTGGGGAATCATTCGCCAAAAATATCAATTATGAAGCTGATAGTGTAAATAGTGCTTATGATAATTATACAAGTGCAGTATATAATGCGGAAAGTGTATTATCATCCGCAATAACATATGACTCACAAGAGGCATCAATTTTGGCATTGGAGGTTAGAAAATGATTGATTTTTCCGTTCAATTAATCGAAAATTCATTAAAACTCTGTTATTCAATGCATAATCAAATAAAAAAGAGATTATATTCAGAACAAGAACGTTATAAAAAAATTAAAAATCAATTACAACAAGCCAAAAATAATGCTATAAAAGATAAAAGTCTTGCGGAAAAAGAAAAAAATTTATGTCAAACAGTATATAATAATAATGTTACACTTTCTGAAGAACTAAAACAAGAAAAAGCAATATTAGAAGAAACAATTAATAAAGAAATGAATAAATTGGCTCAACTATATGGATTGTTAAGTATGATGAACAGTATGTCCAGTGAAGATGAAAGCGTTGATACCTCATCAATTGAAAGTCAAATCGCAAGTTTAGAAGCAGATATAAGACGAAACCAAGAAGAAATAGAATATTTAAATAAAAAAATATCGCAAATTGAAGCTGCTAATGCTAAATTAATTGAAATTAAAGGTAAAATTTCACAAATGATTGTAAAACTTGGTGAATATATTACAAAGTGCCAACAATCTGAAGAGTTCTTAACATCTTCATTTAATGCGTTCTATAATAAAGCTCGTGCATTTCTTGATTTTCTAAACTATTGTGAAGAAAAAATAAAATCAGCAGAGCACTCTGCTCAAGCTGCAAGTAATACTTTAAGTAGTATTTGTTCTCGTCATGGAGGATCATGGTTCCAAAAACCAAGAATTATAGTTGATTCAATGTATGATTTAGAATCGTTAAATAATGATTGGAGTCGCATGTGTTTAAAACTAAATAATTCTTCAGGGAATCTTATGAACTATACTGAATCTTACAGAAAAAAAATCCAAGATACTGTTTCAAAAGATGTTGTAAAGATTACATCATCAATTGATCAAAATTTAAAAGAAATATATGAATTGTTAAATGATAATTCAAAAAAATCAAGCGATTTTGAATGGAATTTAAAAGATTATTTAAAATGTGTATGCAAATAACCGTTTAAATGATCATACATAATAAAAAAATTATTATTAATAAAGGAGTTTTCAATAATGAAATTTTGTCCTGAATGTGGAGCAAAACTAATTGAATCACAAAAATTTTGTGGTGAATGTGGAACAGATTTACGTAAAATTGTAAATGCAACAATTGTGAATCAATCTTTAAATAAAGAAGAAGATAAAAATAATCAAAAAATATTCGATTTAAATGAAAATGTTGAAATTGAATCATTTGGTTTGAATTCATTTGATACTTTTGAATTTGGTAATGATATAAATCAAAATATTACAAATGATTCAGTTGAAACAGGTTTAAAAGCACTTGAACCATTTGAAACAATAAAATTATCGGATGGTACTTATGCAATAAAAAGTTTAAAAAATAAATCAGAAATAATAATAACAATCCCGTCATGTGTATCAGTAATTGGTGATGAAGCTTTTGCAGGAAGTGATATATTAGAAGTAACATTATCAGAAGGTTTAGTTAAAATAGGCAAACGTGCATTTGCTAATTGCATGGATTTAGATACAATTAATTTTCCAAAATCATTACATATGATCGGTGATGAGGCATTTATTAATTGTTCAAATTTAGATATAATAATTTCATCTGATGTTCGTTGTGGCAAGGATGCATTTAAGGGAATAAAAAAAAAACTAACAAAAGCGATAAACAACAATCAATAATTAAAAACCAAAATGAAAATGGTTTTAATATAAATGATGAAGAATTTATAATAGAAAATGGTGATTTACTTATTTATGAAGGTAAAAATTCAGATGTAATTATACCTGAAGGTGTTATATGCATTGAAGAAAATGCTTTTAGTAACTCAGCTAATCTAAAAAGTTTAACAATTCCAAAAAGCGTCAAAAGCATAAGACGAAATGCATTTTACAACTGTACAAATTTAAAGAATGTTTATTATTCAGGAACAATAGAAGATTGGTGTAATATTGAAATGAGAAATGTTGGCACAAATCCGATGGATTATGCAACAAATTTTTATTTACTTAATAAAAAAAATGAATATGAGAAAGTAAAGGAAATAAATATTCCAAATACAATAACGGAAATCTCAAAAAATAGATTTAAAAATTTCACTTCTTTAACATCTATAATTATTTCAAGCAGTGTAACAACTATAGATGATCATGCATTTTCAGGCTGTTCAAGTTTAAAAAATGTTACTTTTGAAAAAAATAGTAAATTAAATAGTTTAGGAGATTATGCGTTTGAAAAATGTCGTAGTTTGGCAAGCATAATTTTACCTAATAATTTGACAACCATAGGATATTGGGCTTTTTTAAATTGTGAAGGTTTGACAAATATTATTTTACCAAATAGGCTGATATCTATTGAAAATTGGGCTTTTTATAATTGTATAAGTTTACAAAATATATTTATTCCTAGTAGTGTCACAAAAATAGGAAGCGCTGTATTTCAAAATTGCAATAATTTAATAATTCGCTGTAATGTTTCTTCAAAATTAAGTACATGGAAGAAGGATTGGAATGTTTCAGATAGACCAGTGCGCTGGGGTGCTAAAAAATAAGAATTAACAAATGATATAAGTTTATTATATAAAAAACTGTTAGTAAAAGGAAAAGAGGAAAATAAAAATGAATGATAATTTTGATGAAATTGAAAAAAAGAAACTTAATAATAATCAAGATTTAGAAACATTTGGTGAAATAAATGATTTTAATAGTGATATTGATTTTAATTTCGATTCTGGTATTTCGCAATTAAATACAATAAAAGAAAATCAAAAAAGAGAAACAGAAGCTGAGAAATTAAGAAGATCATTGGAACCATTTGAAGTAATTGAATTATCAAGTGGATACTCAATTAAAAGTTTAAAAAATAAATTTGAACTTACAGTGTTAGTTCCATCATGTGTTACTGCGATAGAAGCGGATGCTTTTTCTGGAAGTAGCGTAATGTCAGTAACATTATCAGAAGGAATAAAGAAAATTGGAAATAATGCTTTTAAAAATTGTAAAGATTTAGAACAAATAAACCTTCCTAGTTCATTAAGAATTATTGGCGATAATGCATTTGATGGATGTGCACAACTTGATATAAAGATTCCTGAAACTATAAGATGTGGAAAAGATGTTTTAAAGGGTACTAAAACCGAATTAAAACTTCTTGAAGAAGCAAGAAAAGCTGAAGAAGCAAGAAAAGCTGAAGAGAAAAGAAAAGCCGAAGAAAGAATAAAAGCTGAAGCAGCTAGAATTGTTGCAGAAAAAAAGAAAGCTGAAGAAGCAAGAAAAGCCGAAGAGAAAAGGAAAGCTGAAGAAGCAAAACTTGCAGAACAAAAAAGAAAGGCTGAAGAAAAAAGAAAAGCTGAAGAAGCAAGAAAAGCCGAAGAAAAAAGAAAAGTCGAAGAAGCAAGAAAAGCTGAAGAAGCAAGAAAAGCCGAAGAAAAAAGAAAAGCTGAAGAAGCGCGAAAAGCTGAAGAAAAAAGAATTATCGATGAACAGTATAAACTTGGTGAAAATTATTTTTATGGAAAAGGTGTAAAGCAAGATTATGTTGAAGCAATAAAACATTATACTAATCCAGCAGAAAATGGTTATAATGATGCTAAATTTAAACTTGGCTATTGTAATTTGTTTGGACTTGGAACACCGATTAATTATTTAAAAGCTTTTACATGGTTCAAAAAAGCTTCTGATAGTGGATACATGTATGGGCATTATTGGTTAGGTTTTTGCTATGAACACGGACTAGGTATTGATAGAGATGGTAATAAAGCTCAACAATGTTATCAACTAGCGTTGAATTATTTTCTTCCTTTATCAAAATACGATGATGGTGAAATTCAATATATGTTAGGAAAATGTTATTATAATGGCAATGGTATAACACGAGATTTAAACAAAGCCAAAATGTGTTTTGAAAAATCTGCGAAACAAGGTAATATAAAAGGACAATATGCATATGCTGAATATATTTATTATCATGGGCATCGTAGTAATGCAATAGTTGAATTTAAAAAAATAGCAAAAAATGGTAACGTATATGCCGAATATATGATAGGTAATTGTTATTTTTATGATAAAAAATATAAATTAGCAGTTGAATGGTACCAAAAAGCAGCTAAAAAAGGATATTCTAATGCTCAATATATGCTTGGCGAATGTTATCGCATGGGAAAAGGTGGCTTATCTATTCGAGTATTTTTATTTTTTACTCGCAAAGATAAAGTATCTACTGCGTATTGGTATAAACTTGCGGCTGAACAAGATAATGTTGAAGCACAAAAAGCACTTAGCGAATGTTATCTTAAAGGATATGGAGTAGAAAAAAATAAAGAAAAAGCAAGATTATTGAATATTAAAACTTTGAAAGGTCCAGTAGATCCAAATATACAATTCTTATTAGGATATAGTTATTATCACGGAATAGGTAGAACAATTGATAAAGAGAAAGCTATGGATTGGTATTATTTAGCTGCAAATTCGAGAAA
>CAYVQA010000041.1:7016-11553 GCA_964453965.1 uncultured Staphylococcaceae bacterium | reverse complement strand
GGAACTGGAAGTTCAAAAAATCCTAATCAAATCAATAATGTTTTAGTTTTCCCAGGTATTTTTAGAGGCGCATTAGAAGTAAGAGCAAGGGATATTAATACGGAAATGATGATTGCAGCATCATATGGAATTGCAAATACAATTAAAGAAGAAGATTTAAATGAAGAATACATTTTACCATATGCATTTAATAAAGAAGCTCATCAAAATGTTATAAAATATGTAAAAGAAGCCGCAATTAAAACAAAAGTAAATCGAATATAGGAGAAAAAATGAAGAACTTGAAAATATTTATAATAGTAACTTTATTCCTTTTCCTATTTATAATTACATCATGTACAAAAGATAACAATCAAAATAAAGGTTATGATGGAAAAACATTTGATATTTCAATTCAACATAATAAACAATTAACAGCAAAATTAAAAAAAATAAAAAACAACTATGAATTGACTATTACTGGAACAGGTAATGCAAAAGACTACAATAAAAAAGAAGAAGTTCCATGGAATGCCATTAGTAAAAAAATTACAAATGTAATAATTGAAGATGGAATTGAAAATATTGGCGACTATTTTTTCTATTCACTGTCCCTTACTAATTACTATCTACCAAATACAATAAAAGAAATTGCTGAAAATAGTTTTAGTAAGCAAGCAATTATTTATTCATATTCAACAGAGGAAATAATAACAAACGCGACAAATAAAATATATTACTATAGCAATACAAAACCAGTAGAACAAGGAACAAAATGGCGAATGATTGGTGAAACACCAGTTGTATGGGATGAATACAAAGTGTTATTTATTGGTAACAGCTTTACATACTATCCATCAACAGAATCAAATCCTGCAGTTTGCGTAATATTCAAAGAATTAGCACAATCTTTAAATATTGATGTAACAGTAAATTATGTTGTAAAAGGAGCACATTCATTAAAAAAATTTGCAAATGAAACAGATGAAAAAGGAAAAATCGTCGATGAACTATTGAAAGCAAATGATGATTATGATTTTATAATTTTACAAGAACAATCAACTACACCAGCTAATGACTATAATTCATTTAATCAAGCAGTTTTAAAATTAACAGCAAAGATTAAAGAAACACAAAAAAATGCGCAAGTAATCTTATATGCAACTTGGGGATTCCCTTCAGCTATTACTGAAAAAGGAGTATATAATAGCGTAGGAGAAATGGAACAAACAATAAGAAATGCCTATGAAAAATGTGCAAGTGAAAATGACTTAAAAGTAAGTTATGTTGGAAAATCTTTCACATATGTTTATGAAAACTACAAAGATATAAACTTATATTATAGTGATTCAAAACATCAATCACTTTCAGGCGCATATTTATCTGCTTCAGTTCACCTTGTGACATTATTTAATGTCGATGTTAGAGCGTCAATTTACAAAAGTAATTTAACTGAAGAAACCGCAACAATTTTAAAAAATGTTGCTTATGAAATGAATATAAAATAAAAATTAAAAGGAGTAAATGATGAAAAAAGTAATAAATTTTTTATTAATCATGGTATTAACATTTATTTTAGTTGGATGTGGAGATAATAATCAAAAAAATGATCCAAGTAATAACCAATCGTCAATTAAATATACAGTACAATTTTATGTAGAAGAAAAACTTTATAAAACATTAAAAATATTAGAAAATACAACTATCAGTAAAGATAAAGTTGAAAATCCAATAAAAGAAGGATTTGAATTTGTATCTTGGCAAGATGATACAAAAACAGATGTCGACTTAGATACTTTTAAAATTACAAAAGCTACAAAACTATATGAAACATTTAAAGAAGTAATAACAGATGATACATTAATAGTAGATGCAGTAAAAGAAGAAGGCGAAACTTATTATCTTGTTGTAGGTTGGTGGGAAACAACAAAATTAAATGATGATGGCACACAAAAAATAACAAGTTCATTAACTATAGACACAGTTAGAGTATTTTATGCAAACTTAAAATTATATTTAAAAGCATATGGCGCTACAGAAGAACAAATAAAAAATGTTCAATTTAGAAATTATTCAACAGAAGGCGTTACGGAAATGGGAACAGCTATAAATAATGATGGTGATGTTGATTTACTAATTGGAGTTGGAAATAATATCAACTCAACTGCGGGTGTTGAATTATTTGAAGGTAACGACGGAAAACAAAAAGCAAAAATGGGTACGCAAGCAATTGAAAGATATGTTGCAATACCAAATCATGAATCAATGAATAATGTCGCAATCTCAATCTTTGATTGGATTAAAACAGAAACAGGTCAATCAGCATTTTTATCACAATTAGCAGAAAAAGATATCACTTTAGCACCAACAAGAACTGATGATATCAATGTAACGGTAACAGTTTATGGCTTAGGTGAAGATAAAAAAGTCACTACATTAACATCAAAAAAAGATCAAATTGCCGTGCCAACAATTAAAGTCGAAGATGGATATAAATTTTTAGGATATGCATTAACTAAAGACGCAGCCGAAGCTATCATTTTAGTTGCGGTTGGAAAAGTTTTAACATATGAAGATATTGAAAAATTATTAACCGAAGCTGGAACATTAGAATTATTCCCGGTAATTATAAAAGAAGTAGTAGATACAAATTATGATTTAGTAGTTTATATTCATGTAACAAGTTCGAGCAAAATAAGTGAAATCGAAGTTAATTTATTGAAATTACGTTTTGAAGAATCTTTACAAACAACAAAAAATATAAACTATGTATTAGTTAAAGAAGGAAAAGCAGCTGATTTTAAAGCAAAAATTGATGAAGATATTAAAGCAGGAATAACAATCGATGTAGTAATTGGTGGAAATGCAACAACAAGAATTCTTTCTGCAATTGATGATACTCATATAAATGCAACTTGCGGTGCAAATCATTTTGCAGATGATTCAAGAAAAATCATTGTATTATCAACAGCTGCATCAACACATCTTGAACTTGCAAAAGAGTTTTATAACTTTATGATAGCTGAAGCACCAACATTATCTTTACATATTGCATATTGGATAGGTAATGACAATAATTGGGTTAAAGAAACAGAAATTGAAATAATAAAACAAGGAATTAACACATATATAAATCAATTATTTGCAAGTGAAAATGCACTTACAACTTATAAAATATCAATAACTTACTATACAGCAGTTAAAACAAAAGTTGCAGAATTATCAGAAGAAACAAAAGCTTTTAATGATGGAAAAGGTGTAGGATTAATTATTGGAACTGGAAATAATGCAACTGACGAAAACAATATGGGAACATCTATAATTGAACAAAAAGATTGTCCAACAACTCTTGTTGAAAGCCAAAGAAAAGTTTCAATTTGTAATAATAATTTTATTTACAAGGCCATTTATGATAATTATTTCATAGAACCAACAAACGAATAATCTAAGGAGCAAAATATGCAAAAAAAATTATTACTATGTATAATTGCAATATTATCAATTTTTACATTAACATCTTGTGCTGCAAAAGTTTTTGAAAAAGAAATTAATGTAGTTTTTATGTATGAAGATGAAATAATAAGTAATGATACCGTATCGCAATTTAAAAATGCAAAATCACCAACTTTATCAGATGCATATATTCCCGATGGATATAAATTTTTTGGATGGACAGTTTATAATCCAGATAATGTAAAAGCAACTGATGGAGATTTTAAAGAAAAATATATAGGCCCAGGGAAAATGATCCATTATGCAGATATATGTGAACACGTAGAAAATACGACAGTTATATTAAAAGCATTAATGATTGATAAAGAAGAAATTCCAGTAGAATATCATTATGTTGTAATTGCTTGGTATAATAAACCTGCAACATCTGGAGTAGATGATGCATTGATGAAAAATTTAGAAACAGCACTTATAAATCATCTAAAACAAAATGGTGTAAGCGATGAAGAAATCGAAAGTATTGTTATAAGAGGATACACAGGAAACGTTGGAACATCTTGTGGTGCAATTATGGAAGATGGTGATGTTGATATTATGTTTGCATGGGGTTCAAAAGATAACGTAATGAATACAGGAGGAATGAAGGAAGAAATGTTACTTGAAACAGTGGATTTCAATGTTGGCAGCAAATCTCGGACTCTTCATAGATTAACAGAAAAAGAAACGGCAAAATTAGTATTTACATGGTTACAATCAGATGAATGCCAAAATATCTTTAAATAAGGATGGATAAAATGAAAAGAAAACTACTAACAACTTCATCAATCATATCATATATATTTACTTTTATTTATGCAATCATAACCGCATTATTTTATTCAGTTAATGAATCAATTTACTGGCTATTTTTAATCTTTATGTTAATAAGTATTTGTATTGGATTATATAATGAAACATTAAAACATAATCTTACAAATAATGAAAACCAATTTACAAAAAAAGAAAAAATAGTTTTAATCGTTTTAACAGTAATTTCTGTTATAAATTTTCCAGCTTTTATTTTCAACCTATTAGCACTTACAACTAATAAAGAAGATAAATACAT